>CAJBBC010000062.1 GCA_903951185.1 uncultured Actinomycetes bacterium | reverse complement strand
GTGTTTGCTACTGCTTCAGTCAAATTCATACTTTCCGTTTTCACAGCTTTCGTAAAACCTTTGATACCCATTAACATCCCCTTTTCCACATCACCTCCAATTTTTATTTGGCAAAATGGCCAAGGTGCGTAAGGAAATGTAACTAAGGTGCTTGAATCATTTAATGTAGTTGTCCATCCCGCAAATGTGTGATTACTTCTTGTCGGCGCAGTTGGCTCTTGAATCAAATTGTAATCGTGAAAAGTTGAACTATCTACGGTGCTACCTGAATTGGAATCAAAAGTTGCAGTGAGCGCAAAACTTGAATATGAAACCGACCCACTGCCATTTGCAGTCAAATTTAGTGTGCCGATTTGATCTATCAGCGTGGTTGTTGGGGAATCGTTGAAGTCATAGAGATGGACCAACGTTGGTCCAGTGATTCCAGAATCTGCATACGTATGCATAGACGTGGCAATCTGGGCGGATGTTAGTGCTGAGTTCCAAATTTTTACTTGATCGAGATAACCGTGGAATAAGTGGCCAGTATTTGCCGACATGTAATAGACATTTTCACCAATTAGGAAACTGCCTCCAGTTGCAGTGTCGCCCGTCACATTTCCGGTTGCGGCTTGAACTCCATCTAGATAAACAACATATGTTGATCCACTTCGAGTAATGGCAACATGGTGCCAAGTGTTACTCGAAATATTTGTAACAGTAATCGTAAAGTTTGTGAAATATATCAATAAATTACGCGTGCCGGCTGTACCAGTTCCATTTGTTGTCATGACTGTAAAGGAATTGGCACCATTAGCACCTTGGCTAATTATCGGATTTTGTCCGGTAGCACCTGTCTTATCAAAGAACCAGGTTTCAGCTGTAAAACTGGTTTTATCTGCGATGCCGACTGTTGCTGCCCTGAATGATTTTCCGGTCGCGCTGGGACTACCGGGGCTTGAAGAAGTTAGGTTTGTATATTGGTTCGCTGCCCATACTGGGTAGAGAGTTGTTGCCGCATCGGTTGAGTAACTTCCGCCTAAGTCATAATTTTTTGTGCCACCGTTAGTTGAAGACCAGCCAACTACATAGGATCCAGATTTTGCAAACCAAGAATTAGCCTCAATACTTTTCGGAAGAGTTAAATTTTCAGCACTATTTTTTGTCTTTGTTTGATTAGTGCCTGATCCACCAGTACCTGCGGCAAAAGTTAATGTGTAGGTAATCCGAGACCAAGTTGCGGTCAGTGTTACGTTTGCGCTGACTGTGCCGGTTGATGGATAAGTAGCCGCAGCTGCGTAAGTATTTGTGCCATCAGACCAACCAGCAAATGTGTAACCGTTGCGCGAGTACGTGTTTGCAGGGGTTGTGAAAGTTGAACCATATGAAACTGTTAGCGGTGAAGTTGGAGCACTACCCGATCCACCAGTACCAGCTGCGTAAGTGATCGTTTTTGTTTCTGCAGTCCAAGTTGCCGTTAGTGTTACGTTTGCGCTGACTGTGCCGGTTGATGGATAAGTAGCCGCAGCTGCATAAGTATTTGTGCCATCAGACCAACCAGCAAATGTGTAACCGTTGCGCGAGTAAGTGTTTGCAGGGGTTGTGAAAGTTGAACCGTATGAAACTGTTAGCGGTGAAGTTGGTGCACTACCCGATCCACCGGTACCAGCAGCGTATGTGATCGTTTGAGTGTTCGCTGTCCACTTGGCGTAAATAGTTCGCGATTGAGTAGGCGTATAAGGACTTGTTAACGCGCTTCCGGAAAAGTTCGAGG
This sequence comes from uncultured Actinomycetes bacterium, assembly GCA_903951185.1. GTDB lineage: Bacteria > Actinomycetota > Actinomycetes > S36-B12 > UBA5976 > UBA5976. Next base: position 9,972 of record CAJBBC010000062.1, on the reverse strand, counting down.
CCTCAAACCAACCGGCAAGGATGTGACCGGTTTTGGTCGGGCTTGGCAAAGTGATGGCTGTCCCGCCATACGTATAAGAAGCGTTACTGACAGACGTTCCTCCATCTGAGTCGTAGGTGACCGTGTAGGTAGCTACCGTCCATTTGGCATAAAGAGTTAAGTCTGCATTCGATGCGGGAGTGTATGGAAATGTGATTACTGATCCGCCATCAGTCGCCGCCCAGCCAGCCAGTGTGTAACCGGACTTAGTGGGAGCAGTAGGCGCCGACGAAATCGAGCCACCGAGAGCAAAGGAACCAGCAGTAACGGAAGTGCCGCCTTTGGAATCGTAAGTGACTACAAACGAGGACTTCCAACTCACGACAACTAAACCAGAGCCGCCATCGCCACCAGTGCCTTGGCCACCGTTGTTGTTATACCCAGAGCCTCCTCCACCACCGCCGGAATTTGCGACTCCGTCACCTGCATCAACGATTCCTACAGTGCCAGCGCCGCCGCCGAATGACGCAGTTCCTGCAGTACCACCAACGTCAGCACCGCCGCCACCGCCGCCAGAAAAAGTAGTAGTAATTGAAACCAGTCCTGTTGCAACCGTTGAGTTGAAGAGTGTGGTGGTTCTACCTGCTCCACCATTACCGGCGCGATTGTTGCCACCGTTGTCAGCATTTTCTCCTGAAGCACTTGCTCCTGCCCCTCCACCACCGCACCAACCTGATGTGCTTCCAGTGCAGGCCCAACCTGACCCGTAGGTGCCGCCAACATAGGAGCCGCCAACATAGGCACCGCCGTTCCCAGAGTTACCGCCTAGCAAACCACCACGAGCGGTATAACTTGTAGTGACGTTGGTTCCACTGATAGAACTGCTTTTGCCGTCAGTTCCCCAATTACCAGCATTAGATGCGCCACCTGCGCCACCGGCGCCAACCGTGACAGTAATTGAATTGCCTGCAGTCACTGCGGCGTCAGAAACTTCATTAAATTCTCCGCCACTGCCACCACTACCGTGCCGGGAAGAGCCACCACCGCCGCCGCCGATTAACAAGGTTTGAATTGATGAGACCCCACTGGGAACTTTCCAGGTCAATGAAGTTTGACTGTTTATAGCACCTGTGTTTTTAAAGGCAACAAAGCAACGACTTCCTGAGTCATAAACAGAAACGCCGGAAGTTGTACTGACAGATGCGCTACAGGAACCGTTGGAAACAGAATAGATCGAAGTACCAGTAACAGTTCCTGAATTTGTTGCATAACCGGTTCGCGTTGTTGTGATTGTTGCAGTTGATGAAGTGTTAGCAGCTACTCCAGTGACCGTAACTAAACCTGTATTACTAATTGAAACAGTGCCACTTGCTGTTGCTGTTCCAGCCCAAGTGTAGTTTGCATCGTAATTCGTAATTTGAACAGTGAAACCATTCCCAGTTGAACTAGGGGTACCAAAAGTTGGAACGACGCTTGCGGAATATCGAACTATAACTACGCCGCTACCACCGCTGCCTCCTTGAGATGCGCTGCCAGTCGATCCGCCACCGCCGCCACCGCCGCCGGTGTTCGCAGTTCCGCTTACGCCAGTTCCGTTTGGAGTTCCAGCACCACCGCCGCCGGACCCACCTGCTCCGCCACCGGTTGTTGAGTTATAAACAATTCCGCCGCCGCCGCCGGCATACAGAACTAAACTTCCCGTTATGTCGCTGCTAGCACCTGCGCCGCCTGTGCCGCCAACTGAAACGCCGCTTGTCGAAGTTCCATTTCCACCCGCGCCACCGGCGCCACCGCCGCCGCCAGCTACCCAAACACCTCCGGCGTATCCATTTCCACCTGTGTTTCCTTGAGATGGCGATGTAGATGGTGAGTTTCCCGAAGCACCGGCACTTAAGGTTCCATAATTACTTTCGGCGCTATAACTTAAGCGTCCAGTACCGCCGCCGCCAGAGCCACCGGCATAAGGTTTCAAAGTAGCGAAGGATGACCCGCCTGATGGGTCGTGCGATCCGCCTTTACCGCCGCCGGCAGATGTATAACTTCCGAAAGAAGAATTTCCACCATTTTCTCCAACCACAGCGTTGTAATAACCTGAAGAATTTGAAATAGCTGGTGTACCACCTGCGCCAACCGAAAGTGATATGTCAGTTCCGGCGGTCACTGAAACTGGATTGATATCTCGAAAACCGCCGCCGCCGCCGCCGCCGCCAACCCAAGCACCGCCGCCGCCACCACCGCCGACTATTAAAGTTCGAACACTTGTAACTCCAGCTGGAACACGCCAAGTATTTGAACCTGTTGACGTGAACTTAACGATGCAATCTGAACCAGACGTTGTTACGACTACGCCACTATTGCTTCCAACTGTTTGCGTACAAGCACCTGAGCCGGCAGTTGCAGCGTTCGCGCGCTCGAAATTTGCAGAAGCGATGAGTGTTGTTACTAATAATGTGAAAACTAATAAAAAACGTGTGGGCACACTAAGTCTGCGCATGGCTAATGCGACGTGTCTTCCCCGTTTTTGTTTCATTACCCGAACTTGTTGACTTTTGGGCTAACCCTTCCCCGAGCTAGCGTTAAGTAAGTGTTGCAAACACAGGATTTTCCACTGACTAAATGTTCGGTCAATACATCTATTGCCTAGGGAAAACCTTAGTAACGTGTCTAAACTAAAAAACTCCCACTCTAGAGTTCGGGCTAGAGCGGGAGTTCTTGAAACAGGATTATTGCAAGACCAAATTCAGTGAACCTCGAAAAGTTCGTTTAAGCGAACATTCGTTTCGATAAGTTTCAGATCCGACAATAAAACAGGTCCTGAAACAATTCAGGACCTGTTTTATTTTGCTGACTGATTAACGTCGACTTATTGCATCTCCAGCTGGAGTGTCACTCTTTTTATGAGCTCCACTTATCAGCATGTAGCCAAGGCCGACTATTACAACGATGGCAACTTCTACTGCCACAATGTAGTTATCTACGAATGTGCCATCTTCAATACCGTATGACTTAAGCATTAGATATATCGCAAATAAACCATAAGCAAGTGCAATCACATTAACTAAAGTTCCGGCACCTCCCATAGACCATTTACCTGATGGCTTCCAGCCTGATAAGCGCGCACGCAATGCAGCAAGCACAACCATTTGGAATGCGATGTAAATACCTGCGGAAGCAAAAGCAACCAAACGGAAAATTCCGCCAGGTAAATACAGGTCAGTCAAAACAAACACAATTGGAAGTACTGCAGCTGTGACTAGTGCAACTGGAGCCATACCGGTATTTGAATTCATTCTTGATAATGCTTTACGTGCAAAAATCATTTCGTCACGGGCGTATGAGTAAATCAAGCGACTTGCAGCTGCTTGCAGACTCAATGCACATGAGAAGAATGAAATCACGACAATTCCCTGAATCGCACGTGCGCCAGTTGCGCCGAATGCTTCAGAAAGTGATTGTCCGATTGGATCAGCATTTTCACCGCTGATTACTGCGCCGATGTCTGCAACAGACAAAATTAAAGCGTATGTTATAAATAGTGATGCTGCACCACCGATGTAAAGTGTCATGCGCATGGCCTGCGGAATTACTAGGCCAGGATTTTTAACTTCTTCAGCCACATCGCCACAAGCTTCGAACCCGTAATACAAATAAAGGCCGATTAACGCTGCACCCATAAATGCAGTTGTGTAACTTGTGCCACCGGCTGTAATCAAAGAAGTGTCAAAAATTACACCGAATGCTTGTTCGCGATGAGTCACTAAAAGCACGACACCAACGATTAAGGCGCCCACTAGTTCAGCAACGAAGCCAAAGAAAGCTACGCGACCAAGCAATTTAGTACCACCGAAGTTGATTGCCGTAACAACTAAAATCAATCCGATAGCAAGTGCAATTGTTGTATTTTGATTTGATTCCATGCCGAATAGTCCAGCAATAAACGGGCCAGCACCATAAGTAACAGAGGCAATGGTTGCGATTAATGCAAAGCCATAAATCCAGCCAGTCATCCAGGCATAGCCTTTGCCCCAGAGCCTTCGTGCCCATGGATAAACACCACCGGCAATCGGAAATTGCGAAACGATTTCGCTAAAAACTAATGCGACAAGAAATTGTCCGACACCACAGATTAGAACCCAAAAGATCATCGGTGGTCCACCGGCGGCTAGCGCCAGTGCAAAGAGGCTATATACGCCTACTACTGGGGAAAGATATGTGAAGCCCAATGAGAAATTCTCCCACAAGCTCATCTCTCGTTTGAATTCAGATTTATAACCCAAACTAGCCAGATGCTCGGCATCTGTGGCATGTTGTGACATAAGTCGCTCCTACTTAACCTGTCATTTAGGATGCGCATATATTGCTCACCTGAAATGTCACGCTACTCCGCTGCGACTCATTAAGTGCGGAATTTGCGCTATTGCTTCAGTTGAATTTAGGAACAACCAAAGCTTGGCCAGCCAGAACTTCGCTTGTTTCCATAGTGTTTAGTTGCTGAATCAGCCAAATAGTTTCCCGTGGGTCAGTATTGGGACTGATGGCTACGGCCACATCCCAAAGCGACTGACCCGGCTTAACTACAACTGATTGGGTTTCTGATTGAATAGAGCCGTCAGTAGCAACAGCGCCGCGCATACCTATTAATAGAAAAGTTAAAGCGATTGGGATGATTGCCAACAAGGCAACCACTCGACGACCACGCCTAGTTAAACGAATAGGTTGTTTTTGAACCCGAAACGACTGATCCTGAACCAGTACTAGATGGTTAGGTCGAGTTGCTTGCATAGGAAGAGCTGCGTTCGCAGTTACAAGTGCCATTTCTATCTCCTGTTTTAACCGGTTTTCACCGAATCTTGGTACTTTCCGTTCGAACATCTGTTCGATTAGAACGTATGTTCTATTTCTACACCCCAAGTCCGACACAAAGCAAGTTCTATTCGAACAAATGTTTGAATATTTTCCAAAATTAGGCTAAATTGGCATCAACACCCCGAAATTCCCCGTTTTTCAGGGTTTTATGAGAAAAGGCAAGGTTATGGCTGCGAAAGATGATGCTCAAGTCGTGTCGTTACCCGACGGCGCTGAAGATACTGATGGATTAACTCCTCGGCAGCGCTTAATCCTTGAAATGATCACCACCACCGCAGCTGAACGCGGCTACCCACCAAGTGTGCGAGAAATTGCCGAAGCTGTGGGCTTAGCTAGTCCATCTAGTGTGCAACATCAACTTGGTGTGCTTCAGAAAAAGGGTTTCATAACTCGAGATACATCACGTGCTCGTGCATTAGATATACACGGTCCAGAAGTTGCCGGTATTCCAGAACACTTAGCCGATATGGACTTAACACCTAATGCAGCTTATGTTCCACTTGTTGGACGTATTGCTGCTGGTGGACCAATTTTAGCTGAACAATCTGTTGAAGAAATTTTCCCACTACCTAAATCACTTGTTGGTGAAGGTGAATTGTTCATGCTTAAAGTTGTTGGCGACTCAATGGTTGATGCCGCGATTTGCGACGGCGACTTTGTTGTAGTTCGCCGTCAGCCAACTTGTGAAAGCGGTGACATCGTTGCTGCGTTACTTGATGATGAAGCAACAGTTAAGACTTTCAAAAAACGTGATGGTCATGTTTGGTTAATGCCACATAATCCGGCTTACGAACCAATCTTGGGTGATCAAGCCACGATCATGGGCAAGGTAGTTTCAGTACTTCGTAAGGTCTAGAACTTACGACCCTAAAACGCGCTAGAGGAAACTTGGTTCCGAAGGCGCGTTTTTATTTGTCGACATTTTTGTTGAAGTCTTACTCAACTAATTTAGTAATGTTCTCTGGACATACGTAGGTGACGGCAGCAGCTGCCACTGTTGGTCCAAACACCGCACGATCAGTTGCTGGTAGGCCATTTTGCTCTGCAGTTGTGGCTAATAAAGCAAGTAATGCATCTGCTTTAGTTCCTTGAGTTAAACCTTGGCAAACAATGTCAGCCAGACCAATGTAAACATCTTCTGGCAGTACATCATTTGCAGCTAAACCTGATGCATAAATTTCTTGTAAGTAACTCTGTTGCTGAGTTGTCCAAGCACCAGCACTTGCTGAACTCTGTGGCGTTTCAGAATCGCTAGCTGAACAAGCACTTAGGGCTGAAGCCATAAATACAGCAGCAGTTACCAAAACCAATTTACGCACAATTACTCCTAAGTCAGTAAGAAATTTATCAGGTTATTTAGTTACTTCAGACGCTGTTTCATCTAAGCGAATTAACGCTGATGTGACGGCATCTTTATCTGTGGTCCACCATAACGGTGGCAAGGATTTGCGAAGTACTGAACCGTAATTAGCAGTTGCCAACCGGCTATCTAATACTGCAACTACGCCGCGGTCTTCAGTAGTTCTAATTAGTCGACCTACGCCTTGAGCTAGTAGCAGCGCCGCTCTCGGTAGTGATACCGACCTAAAGCCAGAGCCACCAGTTTCATCAATGCGTGCAGATCGCGCAGCAAAAACTGGATCATCAGGACGCGGAAATGGAATTCGATCAATAGTCACGAGTGTGCAGGTGTTACCTGGTACATCAATCCCCTGCCAAAGTGAAACTGTGCCTAGCAAAGTTGATTCTGGAGTTTCTTTAAAACGCCGAACTAAGTCAGCAACTGAATCGCCCTTACGAGCCACGATTATCGGTCGGTCTTGGCGATCTCTAAACCGTAATTTCAAATATTCTTCGGCTCGTTCAACTCCGCGCCAAGATGAAAATAGTGAAAGGGTTCGTCCGCCGGCTGCCTCAATTAAATCGGCTAGTTCATCAAGTGCTTCTTCTGGTAATCCTTGTGCACTTGGGCCGGGTAGATGTGCGGCGCAATACAAAATACCTTGTTTACTGTAATCAAATGGACTGCCGACATCTAAGCCGGTCCAATTAGTTGATTCATCTAGACCAACTGCTTTTGCAGTTGCTTCCATTGAGCCAGCCACCTGCAAAGTGGCGCTAGTCATTACAACTGTTTGTTCACCAAATAGCGATTCACGTAAAAAGCCCGCAACCGATAGTGGCGCATGGTGCAAAGTGGCGGTTCTCGATAAATCTAACCAGGTGACACTGTGTTCATCAGTCGTGAGTATTTCAGCTGCGTTATCAAAAACTTCTTTCATCGCAGATCTGGCTCGGTGCTTGGCCGTGGCTTCATCCATTTCATCTTGTGAAGATGGACCTAGCTCAGTTACCCCTAGTTTTGCTGATTCGCGAATCCCGGTTAAAACAATTGTTAAAGCTGGTGGCAAAGTTTCTAACCGGCTCATTGTTCCGCTTGAATTCAAATTATTTAGGATGTCTTCTAAGTCATCGCCGAGTTCGACTAATTTGTCATGGGTGCTTGTGCTGATGTATTTGCGCGCCATGCCAGCTGCTCGGCCAACATCTCGATGATCCAATGTGTTAGCTAAGGCAGTGGTAGTTCGATCAACTAACTCATGACCCTCATCAATAACTATGGCGTCATGATCTGGAATAAGCGGATGATTTTCAATGGTGTGGATAGCCAATAGCGCGTGGTTAGTGACCACTACATCAGCAGCAAACGCCTGGGCTTTAGCAGCTTCAGCAAAACATTCTTGTCCCCACGGACATTTGGCTGCGCCTACACACTCGCGGCCTGAAATACTAACTGATCGCCAGATTCGTGGATCAACATCATCTTGATAATCATCGCGGTCACCAGTTGAAGTCTCGTCAACCCACTTACGTAATTTCTTAGCCTGTTTACCGAGAGTGGATTTTGATTCTTGAAATAAAGTGGCATCTTGGTCATCGTCTGGATCATCTACTCCGCGATGAAAGCGGTCTAAACAAATGTAATTATGGCGACCTTTAAGGACAGCAAAGGATATGTCTTTTCCGGTAGTTGCCTTGAAAGCTTTAGTCGCTGCTGGTAAATCAGATTCAATAAGTTGGCGCTGCAGTGCCAAAGTTGCAGTAGCAATCACCGTTCTATTGCGGCCATCTGGCTTAACACCTTGGGCAGCTCGAACTAGAGCTGGCACGATGTATCCCAGCGATTTTCCAGTACCGGTTCCAGCTTCAACTAGTAAGTGCTTATTACTTTTAAAAGAATCTGAAACTGCATTTGCCATCTCTATTTGACCGGTACGAGGTGAGCCGCCAATAGATTCAACTACGGCATTCAATGCCTGTGTCACTTCAATTACTGGATCAGACATTAGAGCGCCTCAAGTTGTTTAGCTAAAGCTTCTGGTACTTGCCCAACGATTAGCACACCATCATTAGTATCTTCACGATGATCTACATGGCCTTCTTTATAAATTCGACCAAGTAAATCGCCATGGTCATAAGGTATTAAAACTTTAATGTCGAACTGAAGTTTTGGTAATTGCTTTTCAATAAGAGCGACTAACTCATCTATCCCCTGGCCAGTTAATGCACTAACTGCAACAACGTTCTTCTCATGAAGTTTCAGGCGATCAATTACAAATGGGTCTGCCGCGTCACATTTATTGATTACGACTAACTCAGGCACATTACTGGCTTCGATCTCAGTCAAAACTGCACGCACTGCAGAAAGCTGGCCTTCAGGATCAGGATCAGAACCATCAACTACGTGCAGGATTAACTCACTATCGGCAACTTCTTCAAGAGTTGACCGAAAAGCTTCAACTAGTTGATGTGGCAATTCGCGGACAAATCCAACAGTGTCTGAGATGGTGAACTCTCGTCCGCTTGGAGTTTTAGCTTGGCGAACGGTTGGATCAAGAGTTGCGAAAAGTGAATTTTCGACAAGTACTCCGGCGTTAGTAAGACGGTTTAATAAACTTGATTTACCTGAATTTGTGTAACCAGTTATCGCCACTGCAGGAATTTGTTGCTTCTTGCGCGCTTTGCGTTGAGTGAGCCGAGCTTTATGCATGTCTTTTATTTCACGGCGAAGTTTGGCCATCGATTTACCGATTCGTCTGCGGTCAGTCTCAAGTTTTGTTTCACCTGGACCACGTGTGCCAATACCGCCACCTTGTGAACCTACGCGACCACCTGATTGACGAGAGAGGGACTCACCCCAACCACGTAACCTTGGCAACATATATTGCATCTGTGCCAAACTAACTTGCGCTTTACCTTCACGACTTCTAGCGTGCTGAGCAAAAATATCAAGAATTAACCACGTGCGATCTACTACTTTTACTTTTACAACTTTTTCCATTTTGGAAAGTTGCGATGGTGAAAGTTCGCCATTACAAATAACCGTATCGGCGCCAGTTGCTAAAACTATTTGACGTAACTCTTCTAATTTTCCAGAGCCGATGTAAGTCGAAGTATCTGGCTTATCGCGTTTTTGGACAAGTGCATCCATCACCTGCGATCCAGCAGTTTGCGCAAGTTGTGCTAACTCACCCATTGACCGTTGCGTAGCATCGAATGAACCCTGCGACCAAACCCCAATTAGAACTACTTTTTCAAGACGAAGTTGTCGATACTCAACTTCGGTTACATCTTCGAGTTCAGTAGATAAACCTGCAACTCGTCGAAGTGCAGCGCGAGATTCAAGTTCTTGTTCGCCGGTAGTTAATTCTGCTTCTAAAAATTCAGTCAAGTTTTAACCCTGGTTAACCTTGCCAAAGCTGTGGCGAGATATTTCCACTTGCCACAATTCTGGCCGGACCTCGAAGGATAAGTGCGCCAGTTAAATCTTGATCAACATAAACAGTGCCACCAAGTAAATCCACTTGAACTGACCAACCTGGCTCTAGTTCATTTTTATCTGCCCACACTTGAGCTGCAGCACACGAACCAGATCCACAAGCTAACGTTTCACCAACACCGCGTTCATGGGTACGCATCGCAATATGCGTTGGACTTTTGGGTTCTACAAATTCAACGTTCACGCCTTCTGGAAAAGTTTTATCTGGGACTACGGCAGGATAATCCCCTAGTGATCCGGCATCCCAAATACTGTTAACGATTGCAACTGCGTGCGGGTTAGGTGTG
>CAJBBC010000061.1 GCA_903951185.1 uncultured Actinomycetes bacterium | reverse complement strand
GGTGTTCCAAGTGCGATGTATTTTGCCACCTGTGAGTTGTAGCGCGCTTTTTCAGAACCTCGAAGTAGCTCTGGAGTCTTTGGACTTAGTTTGGCAACCTCAGCGGCAAACTTCTTAATTTCAGCAGTTACGTCTAAGCGGCCACCACGCGATTGCAGGAACCATCTAGTTGCTCGATCGAGTAATCGTCGTGCTTCCAGATAGAGCTGAACTTGGCAATCGGTTGAAACTTGACGATCTAGTTGCTCAATTTCATCCCAAAGCTGGCCAAAACCGAAAACTTCGCGAGCAACTACATATGCACGTAAAACTTCGGATGGAGTTGCTCCAGACTCTTCATTCGCGCGTAAGGCATAGCTGATGCCGCCGCGGTTAACCATGTCGTTAGTCATGACAGTTGAAATAATCTCGCGACGAAGTGGATGTTTCAGCATTAAATCTGAGTACTTTTGGCGAAGTGCTGTTGGGAAGTAGTTAGTGAGGACAGGTACGCACCAGTCTTCATCTACAACAGTTTCAGCAGTAAAGGCATTAGTTAAATCAATTTTTACATAGGCCATCAAAACTGAAAGTTCTGGTGAAGTGAGCCCCGCTCCCTGGCTATGTAGTAATTCGATCGCAGCATCCGTAGGTAAATACTCAACAGCGCGATTTAGTAGACCTGTTGCTTCGAGAGTTTGAATTAATCGCTGATGTACGCGAAGCATCACTGGAGCTTGAACTCTAGACTGCTCCAGGATGACATTTTGCTCATAGTTATCGCGTAAAACGAGATGCCCAACTTCATCAGTCATGCTGCCAAGCAAAGTGTTTCGTTGCTCAATAGAAAGTTTTGTCGACTCCATTGCTTGGTTAAGCAGAATCTTGATATTTACTTCATGATCAGATGTATCAACGCCAGCTGAGTTATCAATTGCGTCACTGTTAATCTTGACGCCGGTGTGGGCTGCTTCAATTCGTCCGAGTTGAGTACAACCTAGATTTCCGCCCTCACCGATAACTTTGCAACGAAGTTGCGAGCCATTTATTCGTAGACCGTCGTTAGCTTTATCCCCTACTTGAGCATGTGTCTCGGATGAAGCTTTAATGTAAGTTCCAATTCCACCGTTCCAAAGTAAATCAACTGGCGCCTTAAGGATTGAAGCCAATAAATCATTTGGTGACATCGAATCGATTCCCTGGTCAATACCAAGCACTTCTTTGACTTCATGTGAAAGATCGATAGTTTTTGCTGTTCTAGGGAAAATTCCTCCACCAAAACTAATTACATTTTTGTTGTAGTCTTCCCATGAAGATCTTGGCAGGGCAAATAATCGCTGGCGCTCAACAAATGAATTTGCCGCATCTGGGTGCGGATCTAAAAATATGTGTCGGTGGTCAAACGCTGCAACCAGGCGGATGTGCTTTGAAAGTAACATTCCATTTCCAAATACGTCACCGCTCATGTCCCCAACACCAACAACAGTGAAGTCTTGCGATTGAGTATCTATACCTAATTCCAAGAAATGACGCTTTACCGATTCCCACGCGCCCCGTGCGGTAATGCCCATACCTTTGTGGTCATAACCAACTGAACCACCGGAGGCGAAAGCATCACCCATCCAGAAGCCACGATCAAGTGAAATTTGATTGGCAATATCTGAGAACGTTGCAGTTCCCTTATCTGCTGCCACAACTAAGTAAGGGTCATCAACATCATGTCTAACCACATCAATTGGTGGCACGACATTTCCGTCAACTAAATTGTCCGTGATATCAAGTAGTGCGCCAATAAATGCTTGGTAACAAGCGATACCTTCAGCTAACCAAGCTTCCCGATCAGCAGGGTTTGGACCGCGTTTAACAACGAAGCCACCTTTAGCGCCAGACGGAACAATAACTGTGTTCTTAACCATTTGTGCTTTAACTAGGCCAAGTACTTCTGTGCGGAAATCTTCAAGGCGATCTGACCAACGTAAGCCACCTCGGGCAACTGAGGCGAAGCGTAAGTGAATACCTTCTACTCGAGGTGAATAAACCCAAACTTCAAATTTTGGTACTGGCAACGGCAGGTCTGGAACTTTCGTTGGATCAAGTTTGAAAGACATCACCGATAGGTAATTACCTGCGGAATCTTTTTGATACACGTTAGTGCGCAGTGTGGCGCGAACTAACGCAACTGAAGTTCGCATAATTCGATCATGATCTAAGCTGGCTACGGCATCTAGGGCGCTATTTATTTTTGTTATTAGTGCCTCCTCGCTAGCCGGACGATCAATTTCTAAATCTGGATCAAATCGGACAGCAAAAAGCTCAAGTAATAAGTTAACTATCTTTACATTCGCAATTAATACTTGTTGTAAATATCCCTGGCTAAATGGAATGCCAGCTTGCCTTAAGTAAGCCGCGTAAGCGCGAATCACCGCTACATGGCGAGGATTTAAACCGCCAAGGGTTACAAGGGCGTTAAAGCCATCACTGTCGACTTCGCCATTCCAAGTTGCCATAAAAGTTGCGCAGAAGCGCGCTGGCAAAGTTTCTAGATCTGGCGCTACAGTCTCGTCAAAGCTAATGCCAAAGTCATAAACCCAGGCAACCGGTTTACCTGGACGACGCAAGTCATATGCGCGCTCATCAATAACTTCGATCCCAAGGTCATGCAGCATTGGTAGAACTGAAGACAAGGTAATCGGTTGACCTAAGCGATAAATAGTAAACCTTCTTGTGCCATCCTCATCGAGTGCTGGTTCGTACATCGAAACTTTAATTACACCAGTTTCTGCGCTTTCAAGTTCTTCAAGGGTGCGCAGATGCTCAACAGCATTTGGAGCAGGAATGTCTTCCTTAAATGATTCTGGGAATGCTTGTGTCCACGCTCGAAGTAATTGAACTGCTTCTTCTTCGCCCACTTGCTCAACAAGCGCTTCAGAAAAATCATCTTCCCAGAAACGAGTTGCCTCAGCTAATTTGATTTCAAGCTGGTCAACATCTACATTCGGAACATTTCTTCCTTTAGGCATCCGCACAACAAAATGTAAGCGAGCTAGAACGGACTCGGATACGCGTGCTGAATGATCGATCGATTCCGCTCCATAAGCAGCAAGCAAGATACTTTCCATCCGAAGTCGAATTTCAGTTGTGTAGCGATCCCGTGGGAAGTAAACCAACGCCGAAACAAAACGACCAAACAACTCAGTTCGAGCAAAAAGACGGACTTGGCGTCTTTCTTGGATTTGGAGTACTCCGCGAGCGACAGTTTCCAGTTCCGTTGAACTAATTTGAAAGAGTTCATCACGTGGGTAAGTTTCAATGAATTGAACTAAATCTTTTCCGCTATGAGTGTTTACCCCAAGATCCATTGCAGTGACTACATCATTAACTTTTTTCGCAAGTAATGGGATGGAAGTTGCTGTATCGGTGTAAGCCGTTCCAGTGAACAGGCCAAGAATTCGATGTTCACCAATTATTTGGCCGGCGGAATCCACTTCACGAACACCGACATAATCCATAAATGTTGAACGATGAACTGTTGATCGATTACTTGATTTTGTAACCAAAATAATTGGTGAGTCCGATGTTCCCTGGGTTAAATAGTTAGCTGAAGCGGCTGAGTCTTTTTCATTTCTTGAAATCCCAAGATTTGCAGCAACATTTGTTTTTGCTACTCCGTTATTAACTTTGCTGTAGGAATAACCCAAGAAAGTAAAGTGTCCATTATCTAGCCAGCGAAGAAAATCTGCAGCAATCTGTTTATCTTGGACTGAAAAGTATGGCGCGTCTTCAATAGTTGAAATTACTTTTTGAACTTCTTGACGCATTGCGGACCAGTCCGAAACTGCGGATCTGACATCCTCAAGTACAGCACTAATTCGATTAGTAATCTCAGTTAACTCAGTTGGGTTAGTCTCGCGATCAATTTCTACACAAATCCACGACTCAACTATTACGTCAGATGGCAGGACGGCATCTCGGGAAAAATCGCTAGAAAGAATATCTACTAAGCGTCCTTTTTTGTCACGTTGCACTAATAAGCGTGGATGCATTATTAAATGAATACCGCGCTCTTGCAGATTAAGTTCGGCCGTAACTGAGTCAACTAGGAATGGTTTGTCATCAGTAACCAACTGCACAATAGAGTGCGCTGAACTCCAGCCGGTAGTTTCTTGAGATGGCGCAATTGCCTGCACTTGAGCTGAGCCTATTTCGCGCTGAGTGCCAAGTTCGATGTGTGCGGTAATCATTGCCGCTAAGTCAGCAGGATTTCGCCCAACAATGTCTACTGGAGAAACAAGATTGAAATATTTTTCAACTACGGATGAATAATCGCTTGGGACTAATTCACTAACTCGATTTAGTAGCTCACTTCGAGCCTCTTCAAGCCGACTCGATCCTCGTGATGCCATTTCCGACACGATGGAATGCCTCCCAGTAAAAACACTCCGTAGTAAGTGAATTCATACCAAGCCTAGCAACGACTAGGCGACCCACTTATCCCACGTATTCGTTGCACTCGGGTGAAATCGGACACTATCTGCCATGGGGCATGATTGATTTATGCCTGCTCAACTCAATACCGAGTTCACCCTCCCCAGAGATCCAACCAAAGTATTTGAGATGCTCACCAGACTCGATTTCCTGGCCGCCAAAATTGGCTTGGCTCAATCGGGTGATTTTTCGGTAACTGGTTCAGGCTTTGACTTAACAGTTAATGTAAATCGCACCGTAGCAGCTGATTTACCTGATCTTGTCCGAAAATTTGTCGGTCAAAATTTAGTTGTCCAAGAAACTCAAATTTGGCGTAAATCTAATGACAATCTTTATAGAGCTGACTTTAAGCTAACTATTCCTAATGCCCCGGTAGATATTTCAGGGCAAATTGAACTAGCTGGCATTGAAAAAACTATTGTGAAAATCTCGGGCAAAGTAAAAGTTAATGTTCCAATTTTTGGCGCTGCAGCAGAACCTCAAGTGGTTAGTCAGATTTCTAAGGTGCTTGCGGATGAAGAGGAACTCTGCCGAAATTGGATTAGTAAGTAAATATGGCAGATCTAGATATTGAATGGCTTACCTCTTCGATCGGCAAGCAAGTCACAACTGAAGTAAGTCTGTTTTCTGATCCCTTAATTGCCGCAAGCAAATTGCGGGCAAAATACCCAGAAATCGATTCTGAAAAAATAAGACAATCAATTGCTCAAGCCAATCTTCAAATGAAATCAAGTGCGAATGGAATTCCAGAACATTTTTTACTAACTGACGATGGGTTGCAGCAAGCTACCAGAACTAAAGTGGCCAAGTACCGAGCAGACTTCGTTAAAAACTTCTTTGGTAAGCAACGTATAGCTGACTTAACTTGCGGACTTGGTTTTGACTCTTATTTTTTTGCTGAAGCTGGGCATTCAGTTACGGCAATTGAAAAAGATGGCTTACTTTCAAAAATTGCAAAAAATAATCTAGCTCCAGTATTCGTTGATGTAGAAAATTTGCCGGCTGAAGATTATCAAATTCCGGTGGGTACTCAATTGATTTTTATAGATCCAGCTCGGCGTGACCCTAAAGGAGCAAAAACTCTTTTTGGTCAGACTAAGCGAATTTTGGATCCCAACGCTTGGTCACCTAGCTGGAATTTTGTCCAAGAATTGGCAACAAAATATAAGGTCATTGCAAAAGTTGCACCAGGTATACCTGAGGAATTGATTGCCGATTGGGATGCCTACTGGATTAGTTGTGACGGCGAACTAGTTGAAACAATGATGATTTCAGGTGGTACTGGTAAGCGGATCGCGGTTTTATTAAACGACGATAAAGTTCTGGAAATACCTGGCGGCAATGCGACGCGAGTTGCGCCAATTGGTGACTACCTAATCATTCCAAACTCCGCATTAATCCGCGCTTCAAGTCTTGACTATTTAGCAGAGCAATTCGATGCCGGCTTAGTTAACGAACATATAGCTTGGCTCACCACTGCAAGTTCTTCGGCTCTAAGTTATAAGAGTCCGGCCGCTCAAGTGTTGCGGATTAATGAATCCGTTAAATTTAACGAAAAGGAATTAGCAAAGTTAATTTCAAAATATTCAGCTGGCGCCTTAACGGTGATGACCCGTGGTGTGACAATAAATCCCGAGATACTTCGCAAAAAATTACTTAAAAAACCTGTTAAAGGTGGACCTGAAATAATCGTGGCAATCTACCGTGATGACAGTGGTCCAATTAGTTTGGTTTGTTCGCGACTACCTTAAATTTGCTAAGTCTTGATTTAGCGCAGTAACTGCAGCTGGTCCAAGTCCACAACAGCCGCCAATTAGTTTTGCACCTAATTGCGCCCATTCTTTAACTATTTGAATTGGTAGGGTGCTGTGACCTTCGCCGATCCAGCACCGGGCTTCACCATCCCAGACTCGACCGGCATTTGGGTAGACCACAAGTGGAAGCCCGCTGACTTTAGCTAGTTTTTCAAATAGTGGTGTTACAAATTCAGGCTTAGTGCAGTTCACACCAATTGCCACAATGTTTGGATGATTGGCAACCGCTTTTGCTAAACCTGAAATATCCTGACCCGCACAGCTATGTTCACCGTCTTTACAGCTCATTGTGATCCAAGCTGGAATATCTGGGTAGGCACTCAGTACTTCTAATAGTGCATTCACTTCATCAAGGTCTGGGATTGTTTCGCAAGCGAATAAATCTGGATTGGCGCTAGCCAAAACTTCAATCCGCTCTCGATGGAATTTAACTAAATCCTGATGAGCAACACCGTAATTACCGAAGTATTCCTGACCACCACCAAGTACTGCGCCATAAGGACCTACACTGGCAGCCACCCAAACTTTTTGTGCAGATTTATCAGCCACGTCCTTAGCTAGCGTTACCGAAAGTCGCATTAAGTCATCGGCTTGATCAGTTGAAAGCCCTACGGCTGCAAACCCTTGACGGCTGGCTTGGTAGGAAGCGGTAATTATTATTCTTGCGCCCGCATCAACATAATCCTGATGCACTTGTGCGATCGCTGCTGGCTCTGCCTGCAGTAACCGAGCAGACCAAAGTTTGTCTGATAAATCATGGCCGCGCTTTTCCAGCTCGCCTGACAATCCGCCATCTATTGGCCAAGGTCCACTTGCAATCCAAGTTTTGAATTCGGTTATCTCAGTCACTCGCTACCCCTGGCTAACTTTTCTGATATCCATCGAAGAATCGGTACCAAAATCAATGTTTGAAGGAAGTCTACCTTTACGCATCAGTTCGCTACCGAGCGCAGCCACCATTGCCCCGTTATCTGTACATAGATCTGGTCGTGGAATTCGTAATTCAATTTTGTGTTCGGCACATCGCTCTTGGGCAACTTTGCGAAGACGACTATTTGCTGCAACGCCACCACCAATTACTAAAGTGCCAACTTGGTTTGTTAAGCATGCATCAATTGCCTTGCGAAGTAATACATCAACCACAGCTTCTTGGAAGGAGGCAGCAACGTCATTAACCATAATTGCATTTCCTTTTTGGGTTTCCAATTCCACCCATCTGGCTACAGCCGTTTTCAAACCAGAAAATGAAACGTCAAATCGATGTTTCAACATATCTTTTGGCATTGTTAGTCCGCGCGGAAAATCAATTGCTAATGGATTACCTTCTTGTGCGGCAGCATCAATATATGGTCCACCAGGAAAAGGTAGTCCAAGAACTCTGGCAACTTTGTCGAATGCTTCACCGGCAGCATCATCGATAGTTTGACCAAGTGGGGTAATTTCGCCACTAACATCTGGAACAAGTAAAAGCGAAGAGTGTCCGCCAGATACTAAAAGTGCAACGCTAGGTTGAGTTAAATAGCCATGCTCAAGTTGATCTACACAAACGTGTGCGGCTAAATGATTCACGCCATAAATGGGTTTATTCAGTCCGACAGCTAAAGCTTTGGCACTAGCCACTCCAACCAGTAATGCGCCAGCTAAACCTGGACCCGCAGTGACTGCAAGCGCATCTACGTCAGCTAATTTCACTCCAGCATTCTGGCAAGCGCGCTCGATTGTTGGAATTATTGATTCTAAGTGAGCGCGACTTGCCACCTCGGGAACAACTCCACCGAAGCGAGCATGCTCACTAACGCTAGAAGCAACTTCATCAGCAAGTAAATTATTGCCTCGAACTATGCCGACGCCTGTTTCATCACAAGAAGTTTCAATCCCAAGAACTAGCGGTTCACTCATGTCAGCTTCTTTCGCATAACATCGGCATCCACGCTGTGATCGTAATAATTTCGGCGAATATCAATTCGATCGAAACCTGCTTTTTTATACATTTCGATTGCCGCTAAATTATCTGCCCGAACATCTAGAAATAATTCACGGACACCCAAATCTTTGGCTGTCATTAAAAGCCAAGCTAACAAATGATTACCGAAACCTTTACGCTGAAAGTCTTTCGCAATGGCAATAGTGTTGACATCTCCCTGTCGACCAACGAAACGAAGTGATACGTATCCGATAACTTGTCCTTCAAATTCGGCCACAGCAACTTTACGTGAAACCGGCACTTCGGAAAGTTCACCTAGAAATAATGCTTCAGTCCATGCATCAGTGGGAAATAAGTCAGTTTCAATTTTTAAGACAGCAGACAAATCTGCCTTAGTCATATCGCGAATATCCATCAGAGCACCGACTTACGAGATGTTGGCTCTTGAGCATCTGGCTTTCTTAAATACATCGGAGTTACTGGTACAAGTTGTGCGCTTCCACTAGCAAATAACAAACCTAAACTTGCTGCTCTCAGCGGTAAGGTCTGACCGGATAGCGACTCCACATAAAGTTCTACGCCCGGACCAACAAAATCACACTGAGTATTTAAGGAGCTGATTTCGATTGCTGAATTAACATCGGGCCCAACTACACGGCTGTCTTCGTATCTGGCCCAATAGAGTTCTTTGCGTCTTGCATCAGTAACGACAACACATGGTTTACCAAAATCATGGGCAATCGCGTCTAGGGAGCAAATTCCAAAAACTGGTATTTGCTGTGCGAATGCAAAAGCTTGCGCTGTTGCTAGCCCAACTCGTAATCCGGTGTACGGTCCTGGCCCAACACCAACTACCACATCAGTTATTTGCGAGCACGTTAGCTTAGTTTGGTTAAGTAAGTCAACGACAATTGCTGCTGTTTGCTCACCTTGGATGCCATGTTCATTTCTTGTCGTCTCAGCAAGAATTTCTTCATCATCAAGTATGGCTACCGAAATTCCCACAGATGTGTCGATGGCAAGTATCTTCATTTAAGGCCAGCTAAATCTTGATTTTCCCAGCGATTGCCTATTGCAGTTAATTCAACAATTCGCACACCAGCTGCTGGATCAGTTAAATTCATTTGGGAAATATCCACTTCAGATGTTCGCGAAATATCTATCTGTAACCATGTCTCAGTTAATGCTGATATATACGAAGCTCCCCACTCCATCACAATTACTGAGTTTGGATGCTCGTCAAGGTCAAGATCTAATAATTGATCACGACTCGTTAATCGATAGGCATCGACATGAATCAATTCAGGACCAGTTCCATTGCTTCGATGTATCCGAGATATAACAAAGGTTGGGCTGGTAACGTTGCCAACTACATTTAGCCCGATGCCTAGACCTTGTGTAAAAGTTGTTTTACCAGCACCTAGCTCACCATTTAAAACAAGGTAGTCGCCCGCTTTTAAATATTTTGCTAAGCGCAAACCAAATTCGTGCATTTCGTGTGCACTTGAAATCTCAAACTGCACTTCGTTATCCGTTTAGATAGTTTCGATGAACTCGCGGGCCAATTCGAGTCACAATTTCATAGTTAATTGTTCCAGCAGCATCTGCCCAGTCATTCACACTTGGTTCGTTATTTGCTGGATCGCCAAACAACACTGCATCATCACCAACGTTTGCGGATAGATCTCCAATATCAACCACAAATTGATCCATACAGACTCGGCCAGACACTGTGAAGTTCTTACCATTTATTTGAACAGGGCCTTTATTGGAAGCAGCGCGCGGAATTCCATCAGCGTAACCTGCCGGAATTAGAGCTAGCCTGGTTTCCGATTTAGTGTGATATTGATGAGCGTAAGAAACACCAGTACCGGCCGGAACATCCTTAATTAAAATAATTGGCGCGCGTAACCGCATAACGGGACGAAGATCAAAATCAGCAGCCGGTCCGACTTCTGGGCCAGGAGAAATTCCGTAAATAACCGCACCTGGGCGGACAAGATTGAAATAAGTGTCTGGTAACCCTAAAGTAGCCGCTGAGTTTGATAAATGCTTAACCTCTAATTCAAAATTAGCATCAACTAATGCATCAACTGAAATTTTAAAATTAGATATTTGCTCACCAATTGTTGAATTTGTCGGTTCATCTGCATAAGCAAAATGTGACATGACACCAACGACATTAATATTTCCGTTATTCTGCTCTTGCTTTAAGGCGCTAATTAAATTCGGTAAGTCCGATAAAGTTACGCCGTTTCGTCCCAGTCCAGTATCAACCTTTAGGTGGACTCGAGCACGCTTACCTAAATTTTTTGCAGCTTGGGCAATTGCCGTAAGCGATTCAAGTGAATTCACACCTAAGTCAATGTCTTTATCTATACATTCAGAAAATTGATCGTCGATTGTGTTTAACCAGACAAGTAGTCGGCCAGGCACTTTATTATTTCGAAGTTCAATAGCCTCATCCAGTAAAGCTGTAGCTAGCCATTCGGCGCCGCCTCGCTTTGCAGCTAATGCACTTGGTACTAAACCGTGGCCATAGGCATTAGCTTTGACAACTGCCATCAATGCTGGACCGTTTACTTTTTTAATAAGAGTTTCAACATTTTGGGTTAAATTACCTAAATCAATATCAGCCGTTACATGATGAGCCATTAGTTACCTCAAACTCTTTCGGCAATAACATAGGCGATCGCCACTGGGCCATCATGGCTTATTGATACATGCCAATTTGTCACACCTAATTCTTCAGCAACTTTCAAAACTGAGCCACTAATTGTAATTTCAGGTGCGCCGCCGTTACTCACTTCGCAGTCATGAAAATGCATTCCAGCTGGCGCCTTTAGTGATTTGGCGACCGCTTCCTTTACGGCAAAACGACCAGCCAGCGACTGCAAAGGCAGCTCATGGCCCTCGGCGCTTAATTGTTCAGCTTTAGTGAAAAGTCGATCAGCAATGCCAGGTGTGCGGTCTAGGACTTCGGCAAAGCGCGCCAAATCCACAACATCTACGCCAATTCCAACTATTGCCATGTATTAACTTTGCCCTGAAAAGTTCGTTTTATGAAATTACTTAAGCCGCATAATGCGAATTGCGCCTGAAACAGCAAGAACGCCAATCAAAAAGCCAATAATCCAGTCTGGTATCGGACTATTTAACTGTGCAACTAAAACGCCGGCGATAATTAGGCCCAGGTTTGCCAGTACATCGTTAGCTGAAAATATGTAACTTGCTTTCATATGTGAGCCTTTATCTTGCTCGGAACGAAGCAGTAAAAGACAAGTTACGTTTACGGCAAGTGCTAGCAGCGCAATTAAAATCATCGGCTGCGCTTCGGGCATTAAGTTAAGGCGAATTTGATATGCAACTCGTCCAAACGCAAGTGCCGCCAACGAAAGTTCAACTAGGCCCGCAAATTTAGCAGCCCGATTTTTAGAAATAATTGTTCGGCCAACTGCATAGACAGCCAAGCCATACACGACCGCGTCGGCGAGCATATCTAAGCCATC
>CAJBBC010000060.1 GCA_903951185.1 uncultured Actinomycetes bacterium | reverse complement strand
GTTTTAGCTGCACTGACAAATGCTTTAAAAATAGTTAAGAAAAAACCTAGTGAATTAAAAATTGTGATGAGTGGCGCCGGCGCAGCTGGAACCGCAATCGCACAGTTACTTATGGAAACCGGTGTTAAAGATATAACTGCTTATGATCAAAAAGGTGCAGTTAGTAAAGACCGAACAAATGACGGTCATACAAGTACTTGGATGATTGAAAATACAAATCCACGTGGCTTAACTGGAAAATTAGCAGATGGATTAGTTGGCGCTGATGTATTCATCGGTGTTAGTGCGCCAAACATTGTTACTGAAGATCAAATTGCGACAATGGCAAAAGATTCAATCGTGTTCGCGCTAGCGAATCCAGATCCAGAAATTCACCCAGCGCTGGCCGCAAAACATGCAAAAGTTGTGGCCACTGGCCGAAGCGACTTCCCAAATCAAATTAATAACGTTTTAGCGTTCCCGGGTATTTTCCGCGGGCTATTAGATGCAGCTTCTTCGAAAATTACTTCTGAAACATTAATCGCTGCAGCTACTGCAATTGCTGAGTGTGTTCAAGAAAGTCAACTAAACGAAAGTTACATTGTGCCAAGCGTTTTTGATCCAAACGTGGCTAAGAACGTGGCCAAGGCAGTTGAACAGGTAGCACGCAAAAATGGCTGATTTAACTCATATTGATTCGTCTGGAAATGCGCACATGGTTGATGTGGCTGATCGCGAAATCACCACTCGTACTGCAACTGCAGTTGGCAGAGTTTTACTTAGTCAAGAAGTAGTCACTGCACTGCGTGATGGCAACGTACCAAAAGGTGATGTACTGGCCGCAGCTCGAATTGCCGGCATTATGGGCACGAAACGAACTTCAGATTTAATTCCACTTTGTCATCCGATTGCAATACACGGTGTTCAAGTTGACTTAACTGTTGAAGATTTTGGTGTTGCGATAAGTGCCACTGTAAAAACTGCAGACCGAACTGGTGTTGAAATGGAAGCACTCACTGCAGTTTGCGTTGCCGGCTTAACAGTGATTGACATGGTCAAGTCGATGGATCCGATGGCAAGTATTACCGAAGTTGGCATGACTGAAAAAGATGGTGGCCGCAACGGTCACTGGAGTCGCACCAAATAATGGCTAAGCGAACAGCGCAAGTTATCACGGCAAGTAATCGAGCAAGTAATGGTGTCTACGCAGATACAAGTGGCGAAAGCTTGGCAGCAGGTTTAACTGCGCTTGGTTATTCACTTGGCGCTGTAGTTGTTGTGCCAGATGATATTGAAAAAATACAAACTGCAGTTAAAGCTGCGTTAGCAAAAGAAATTGATTTAATCGTGACAACTGGTGGCACGGGTATTTCGCCAACTGATGTAACTCCCCAAGCAACTGCGGATTTAATTGAGAAGTTATTACCTGGTATTCCCGAAGCACTGCGTGCTTATTCAAGAGCTAATGTGCCAACGAGTGATTTATCAAGAGGTTTGGCTGGGGTAACTGGTAAATCATTAATTATTAACTTGCCCGGTTCACCAGGTGCGGTTCGTGATGGGCTAGTGATTATTGAACGACTAGCTGGACATGTACATGATCAACTTGCTGGCCAAGATCACAGTCCATCAAATTAAGTAATTATTAAACCCAATAACCAAGTAAGCGCAATTGCCACGCTACAAAAAACTTGAATTAGTAGTGCCCAACCAAATGCAATTGCTGTTCGAATTGTTGATTTCCAGGCGGCTACTGAATCACCGGTGTTAGCCAAGTAGCTGGCATAAACACCAGCCATAAAGCCGATTGGCGCGCCAATAATCGGCACGATGAAAAAGCCAATTAAGCCAAATAATCCGCCGACTAGCAAAGTGTTTCGTGGTGGCGAATCACTTTTTACTGCGGCCGCTGGCAACAGGAACTGAGCTGCAAATCCAATTACAGCAAATAAAGTCATCAGCGCCAGCAACCACATTCTGGTGCCATCGCCACCATCGAAGTAGGCCCAAATCGCACCAGCAAACCAAACTAAAGCTAAGCCTGGAATAAAGGGGATAACTGTGCCGATTATTCCGATTGCCATGATGATGGCGATTAACAATTCAGATCCTGCAGACATATTTAAAGTCTAAGCGAGTAAATACAAATTAATGTGCAGCGCGAGTAAGTCGATCACGTACAGCAATTGCCAAATCGTCGCCATCAGGTAATACCGCATAGATAGTTGAAAGATTTGCTTGATCACCAGCGCGTAGTGCGCGATAAAGATTTGTGGCGTAGTCCTCGATATTTTCGGCAGCTAGTAAAACTGTGACATTACTTGGTATTTCAACTCCGCCTAAGCCGATGTAACCAGCAGCTAAATCATTTGGGATTTCATTAGCTTTAACTAAAATAACTTTTGCGCTCGGTGCATAATGCGAATCTAGTGAACCAGAAACACGCGGAGTATTTTCACTTGAAATAGAAACTGGTAAGCCAGTTATTTTCTCAATATCAAATTGAGTTATTGCACCTGGTCGCAAAATAACTGGATTATCATCAATTGCTAAAACAATTGTTGATTCAAGTCCAACTTCACTGATACCGCCATCAAGTATTAAATCTTGATGCGCTAAAAGATATTCACCTAAATCTTTAGCGACATGATCTGCGCTTGTGGGTGATACATGTCCAAAGCGATTTGCACTTGGCGCAACCACACCAACAATACCAATTTCAGAAAGTTGTTTTAAAAGTTTGGCAGCTACCGGATGACTTGGTACTCGAACGGCAACCGTATCTTGACCACCAGTTACGACATCTAAAGCAAGCGCAGTTCGCTTAGCCACAATAGTTAATGGACCTGGCCAAATTTCAGTGGCTAATTTAGTTGCCCATTGTGGTAGCTGGCTAAACCATTGATTAGCCGCTTCTAAATCTTCAACATGAACGATCAATGGATGATCTGTGGGCCTGCCTTTAGCCGCAAAAACTCGGGCTATTGCATCTGGATTTGTGGCATCAGCGGCTAGACCATAAACAGTTTCAGTTGGAATTGCACAAAGTTGACCTGCAGCTATTGCCTTTGCAGCGGTTAAAACATCAGTTGTGATTGGGGAAGCCATCGCAACTTAGCCCCACCAGAATGAAGTGGCTAACGCTAAATAAAGCGCAACCATGGCAGCGCCTTTAAACCAAGTGGATTCACCGTCAGTCACCACAACAATTAAAACAATCACTGAAGCAACTAATGCAGTTACCATCATCGGGCTAAGTACCAAAGTGAATGCATTTGCACCGATAAGTGGTGCGATCAGAGCTAGTAGAGGAGTAATCGTCATAATTACCTGAACTGGCGATTGCAAAACAACTTGCAGCGCAAAGTCAGGTTCATTATTTGCAGCTAAGCGAATACCAATTGCGTTTTCAACTGCGTTACTTGCTAGCGCAACAATTACAAATCCAGCAAAAGCAGATGACATATTCAAACTAGTAGTTGCTGCCGGCAATACATCAATGAACCAGTATGAAACTGCAATTGATGCAGCCATACTAAATCCAACCATTGCTACTGCAAGTTTTAGTGGCCAGTGACCGTGTGCTTCAGCCCGAGTTTTTGCTTCATATGCTTCACGAGAGCTAAGCATTGGCGAGCGAGTATTGCGATGGCGGATGTTATCCAAAACTGAAAGTGCAAAAAGTGCAAACAGCAAAATTGCAACAATAAAAGTTAATTTGTGTATTTCTTCAGCTGCCGGTAAATGTAGTGAAGAAGCAGCAGTTGGAATTGAAATAATAAATACGCTAAGTACCGTCAAAAACATTAGTTGGCGATGTAAGTATCCGTTTAAAGCTTGTGAACCATGTTTACGACCACCGACTATGAAACCAATTCCGGTGATTAACAAAACGTTTGCTAAAACTGAGCCAACCACTGCTGCTTTAGCTACTTCGTATAAACCATCACGGACAGCGAAAATCAAAACGAAAAAGAGTGGAATGTTGCCAAAGAAAGATTGCAGTAAACCAGTTTTTTCTGGGCCAAGACGATCGCCCAGCGCTTCAATACTGTTACCCACCAAACTCGTTAGAGCAGCGATGGCAAGTGCTGTGAAAACGAAGGCAATGGCTTCATTACCTTTAGCTTGGTGAAAAATACCGGCCGTGATTGTTGCGGCAACTGCTAGCGCTAAACCACGCCTATCCGAGTGTGACATTACGCCACTTGGTGCTAATTCAACTGCACTACTTGGCTTCGCTCGACGTGCACGGCGACCACCTGAAGATGATTCAGATTTAGCTGCGCTCGCTACGGGATCCACACGGCGTCTAGACATGAATGCTAGCCTACCGAATTTTTATGATCCCTTAATTCAAAGGTATTTAGGCAGTTAAGCACTAGCAAAAGTATCGAATACTTCGCTATGACCAGTCGCAATTTTTTCAATTACAGCTCGACCTAGAAGTGCACCGATCACATTTCCAGTGCCACAGTATCCACCGACTGCATAAACATTTGGTTTCACAATTTGTGCAATCGGTAAATCGTTATGGGTATAACCAACAATTGCCGACCAGTGGTATTCAATTTCAGCTTTAACATTTAGACCATCAAGTCGATCAATTAAATATTTGCGCATGAATTCGGTTGGCTCATTAACATCTGTGAATTCAGTTTCAATTGATAAGTCGCGGCCGCCACCAATTGCTACTCGACCATTTGGGAGTTGCTGCCAATAATCCCAGCCGTCTCGAACATAAACGGCGTATTCAAATTTGACTTCGTTCGTTGGTGCAGTACCAATCATTTGTAATCGAACTGGACGAACTTTGTCGCTTAGTTCCGGTAAAACTTTATGTAAATTTCCATCGACAGCGACCAAAATATTTTTTGCGTTAACTTTTCCATTTGGGGTAATCACTTCACCCGAATTAACTGAAAGCGCAGGAGAGTGAGTAAAAATCCGAGCGCCAGCTTCAGTAGCAAGTTGAGCAAGTTTTATAACGCGCTTAGTTGGATGAAAAACACCATCGCTGGTGATATTGATTCCAGTACCTTGCGGACCTTCGTACCATTCTGCTGGGAATCCATCTTCAATAAGTGCTTCAAAATGTTTCTTACAATCAGCTAATTCAGATTCATCGTGTGCCAAGCGAAGTGCTCCACCGCGAGTTACTGCATCTGGCACCGTTGCTTGCATTCGATCCATTTCATCAAGAGTGGCTTGGTACATTTTGCGAGCCCGGTCATGACCAACCATTTCTTTGGCATTGTGATAAAAATCTGCAATTCCAGCTAGTAACAAACCACCATTTCGTCCACCAGCTCCAGCAGCTAATCGATCTGCATCAATCGCGATCACATTTAAGCCTTGCTGGGCAGCAGCTAAGGTCGCAGTTAAACCAGATCCACCCAAACCAATAACGCAAACGTCACAATCTAATTGCCCAGACACTTCTGGAAATTCGGGACGAGTTAGTTCGACATCCCAGATGACTTGACCTATTTGCATAGCTGCCTCGATTGATTAGGAAATTTTGCTTCTAGGTATCAGCATAGGAGTTATGAGTAATAAAACTGTAGATAGTGATGGACCTAACAGTCCAGAGACTTTAGCTAAAAACAGTAAAACTAAGAATGAAAAACTCAAAGCTTTACTAGATGATTTAGATTTAACGCCAGAGCAAACTAAAGACGATATTGTAAAAAGCTCGAATCGGGATAACGAAATCCTGGGTGACGTCCCACCCCATCATGGTGTTTAGTTATTCGGCAATAATACAAAGCTGAATACTCCATTTCCGATGTACTCAGAAATTGCGGCTGATTCGCCAAAATCAACAGCCAAAATAAGTGAAGTAGCTGAACTACTTTCTAATTGAAATGTTCCCGATTTAGTTGGCGGCACAAAAAGCACCACTGCATTATGTGCAACTAAAATTGCTGGAGTGCCAGCTTGAGCGGCAAATACATCTAAACGATTTCCAGCAGTTAAGTAAGCATCAATTCGGTTATTTGCTAGCGGAATTGAAATTGCTACTTGGCTTGGTTGAAATCCAGATAATAGATCTGTTGTTATCAAATCTGAATTACTTAGCGGTTGGCCGGCAGAAATTGCATGACTTGAAATTTTTCCGATCACTTGATCTTTATTAGTGAGTAAAGTTTGCCAACTTAATGACTCGGGGATTTTCATGGTAGTTAAATCAGCTGCTGAGATTTTATGTCCAGCCGAAATATTTTGAGTTAGCACTTGCACTGGGATAGCGGGAGTAAGCGACCGGATAATCGAAATAAGAAGTAAAACCCCAAGCCCAGCGCTGATTGCTGAAATTTCTCGCCGATAGCGGATTAATAAAGTATTGAATTTAGTTCTCATATCGGCAAAACGTACGTGGTTTTGGATTAGACGGCAGAAAATTTCCACAGGTACGATTACTTAGGTTAACTAGCGCGAGTTTAGGGGGATGAGATGCCTACATATCAATATGAATGTGATGCCTGTGGTCTGCCATTAGAAGTAGTTCAATCATTCTCTGAAGATGCGTTAACCCAATGCCCAACTTGTAAAGCGCAAGGTTTACGAAAAGTTTATGGATCTGTGGGTGTGGTTTTCAAAGGTTCAGGTTTTTACCGGACGGATTCACGCAGTTCTGATTCAAAAAGTGCAACTAGTTCAACAGCGCCAGCTTCAACTACCCCGACCACAACAAAGTCTGATTCAGCAGCTTCAACAGCATCTACCTCGACAGCTCCTTCTCCAACAGCCTCTAAATCAAAAAGTGCGCCAGCAAAACCGACTAGTAAGTAATCAGTTATGCAGTTAGGCCTACTTGCGGGTGTCGGTGCTGCAGTTGGTTCACTTCTTCGATTTGCCGTTAGTGAAAATCTGGAATCAGTTACTTATCCATGGGCAACTTTTACGGTAAACATACTTGGTTCATTTTTAATCGGCTTGTTGATTGGTTTGCCACTGATCACAAATAATGATCAGCGTCGGATATTTCTAATAACTGGGGTGCTTGGTGGCTTCACAACTTTCTCCGCAGTTGTTGTTGAAAGTTTGCAACTTGAGCCTAAGTTAGCCATTACTTATTTATTCAGTTCAATTTTTGCTGGATTAATCGCCACTACTTTTGCATTTAGTTTAAGTAGGCGAATTAAATGAGTTTAGTTTTCTTTGCAATTGCTGCTGGTATTGGTGGATTCGTAAGATTTCTAGTTGAGCAAAGAATTCAACCTATTGGTAAAGATGCTTTTCCGCGAGCAACTCTTTATGTGAATTTAACTGGTGCTTTCTTACTTGGTTTGGTTTTTAGTGCACCAGAAAGCCTTTACACAATTATTGGAATTGCATTCTGCGGGGCGCTAACAACCTTCAGTGGAATAAGTGCCCAGTTAATGCGCCGAGTTTCATCTGGTGCTATTTGGGCAGCTATTACATACGTCGTCATTACTTTTGGGATTGGCTTAGTTTTAGCGCAACTAGGTTTATTAATTGGCGATTTTATTTTTAATTAATAAAAGTTTCGTTGGTGTGATGATGCCGTCCATTTTTTGATCATGCGATTCATGTGGAACTGAGTTATCTAATTCATCATCAAAAACTAAAACTAAGCGAAGTGGTCCACCAGTTTTTGAACTTTTTGTTTTCTCCAGGATGCGATCGTAATAGCCAGCACCGCGACCTAACCGAGTGCCATCTCGACCTGCTCGGAGCGCTGGAATAATCATTAACGTTGCATTATCCAGAGAAATTCCAGTTTCGATTGGTTCGGCTACACCGTAACTGTTAGTGACAAGCTCACCTTGGTCTACACCCCAAGCCAATTCATTATTTGGTTTCATAATTGGTAACAAAACAGTTTTGCCAATCGACTGCAAATGCTCACGCAGTAAGTCTGTCGGTGGCTCGCCAGCCATGGCCACATAACAAGTCACTAAATCACCTGGACAAAGTGCAGCCCAGTCATGTGCGAGCAGACCCCGCTCATCTTGTTGTAATTGGGCCACAGTTCGACTGGCCCTAGAGCTCAATGAAATAGCGCGCGCTTGCTGCTTTGATTCCATGTATCTAAGTATTACTACTAAAGTCGAGTTATGGAAAAAAGCAGGTCAGTACATAAAGCCGTAATTCCGGTGGCTGGCCTAGGCACTCGATTTCTTCCAGCCACTAAGGCCACTCCAAAAGAAATGTTGCCTGTTGTTGATAAACCAGCAATTCAATATGTAGTTGAAGAAGCAGTTGCTGCTGGCGTTAAAGATTTACTGTTTGTTACTGGTCGCAATAAAGATACTTTAGAAAATCACTTTGACCACGCTCCGAATTTAGAACGAACTTTGGCTGAGCGCGGTGCAAATGATTTATATAAATCAGTTGTTGAGTTAGCTGATTTAGCTCGAATCCATTATGTGCGTCAAGGTAATCCACTTGGTTTAGGTCATGCCGTTGGGATGGCTAAAGAACACGTTGGGGATGAGCCATTTGCTGTACTTCTAGGTGATGACTTAGTTGATGAACGTACGCCGATTTTGCCAAAAATGTTTGAAACTCAAACTAAGTTTGGTGGAACAGTTCTTGCGCTAATGGAAGTGCCTAGCGACCAAATCCATTTATATGGCTGCGCTGCAATTAAAGAAACAAATGAAACAGATGTAGTTCAAGTTACTTCAGTAGTCGAAAAACCTAAAGCCGGTAACGCGCCGTCAAACTATGCCGTTATCGGTCGCTATGTACTTGATCCAGCAATTTTCAAAATACTTGAAACTACACAGCCAGGTGCTGGTGGCGAAATTCAGTTAACGGATGCAATTGCAAAATTAATTGATTTGCCAACAGCCCAAGGTGGTGGTGTTCATGCCGTTATTTTCCGTGGGAAGCGCTACGACACTGGTGACAAACTTTCTTACTTAAAATCTGTAGTCAGTATTGCTCTTGATCGAAAAGATCTCGGTGATGACTTGCGCACTTGGTTGAAGTCTTACTTAAGCGAATAATTAATGACTAAAGTTTGGCCGGTAACACTTACGCACGGCGCCGTAAAATTGCGACCACTTAAAGTTCGCGATGGAAAAGTTTGGAAAGAAATTCGAAGCCGCAATCAAAATTGGATGGCGGAGTGGGAAGCAACGCCCCCAGTTCCAGCTATTGAGCCGGCCCCAACGTTTAAACAAAGTACTAAGAGTTTATTAAGAGATGCTGCCGAAGGCCGCTCAATGCCATTTGTGGTCGAGTATCACGATCAATTTGTAGGCCAAGTAAACGTTTCGGATATTGTTTATGGCTCGCTACGTGGGGCGCACATTGGTTATTGGATTGATCAAAATTATGCCGGACGTGGGATTATGACTTCGGCAGTGGCATTAGTCACCGACCACCTTTTTAATAATGTTGGCTTACACCGAATTGAAGTTG
>CAJBBC010000059.1 GCA_903951185.1 uncultured Actinomycetes bacterium | reverse complement strand
TGACAATGCACTTAGCCAAGCAGCTAAGGAAATCGCCACTCGTTTTGATTTCAAAGGGACCGAAACCACAATTGAGTGGAAAGGTGAACTTGGGATTGAAATTAGCTCAAGCACTGAAGACCGAGCTAAAGCTGCCTTGGATGTTTTTAAAGAAAAATTAGTTAAACGTGGAGTGAGTTTAAAATCCTTAAACACTGGTGATCCCCGAGTATCCGGAAAAGATTACAAAATCAACGGTGACTTTAAAGCCGGGATCAGTCAGGAACAAGCAAAGAAAATTGGAAAAATCATCCGTGATGAAGGTCCTAAGAATGTCAAAACTCAAATCCAAGGTGAAGAGCTTAGAGTTACCGGAAAAAGCCGAGATGACTTACAGGAAATTCAACAGCTACTAAATAGTTCAGATCTGGATTTTGCCGTTCAATTTACTAATTACCGCTAATTCGAAAATAACTACTTTTTCCGCCGACCACTTGGTGGATCGTTTTCTTGTGGTGCACTGGTGCCATCATTTCGAATTGCGCCCGGTAAAAATTTAGTTAACTGAGTTTGATCAAGGATTAGATGTTCTGCAGTCGGCTTAGGTTCAATTTCAGTGGACGACCAAAATAGGGCATCAAACGGACAAACTTCAACACAAATTCCGCACCACATACAGTCGCCAAAATTAATTGTGAACTTATCTAAAACATTTTTCATCGACGGACGTCGGCTGTTGCTGTACTCGGGTGATTCTAAATCCGGTTCACTATGGGCCTCAATTGAAATACACCAATCCGGACATTCCCGAACACACAACATACATGAGGTACATGATGATGGGTGTAGCGCAATACTTTTGTGTTCCATTAACTACTCCAGCTTTCGTGAACACCTGGTGGCAAACTTGGCCGACGTTTTGCTTTTTCATCAGGCTCAACTGCCCCTGGCCAGTTAGTTGCTTGGCGTGTAATTAAAGCGAAATCTCGACGTAATGGGTTGCCACCAAAATCAGTTTCGAACGCTTTTTCCATCCGTGGGTGATTCTCGAACGTAATACCAAACATCTGATGCGTCTCTTGTTCGTGAAATTTAGCGGCGGGATATATTTCAATTAAAGTTTCGACTGAGTCAGATATATTTGTTTTTACTAGAACAAAATCAGCTAAATCTGCTGTACTTACTCTCGAATAAATCTCAAAGTTATTTTCAGTTAAGTGCGCTGCCGTCAAAAATTCAAATCTGACATAGCCAGCAGAAAGTAAATTACGATGAGTTTCTTGCCATTGACTGGCCGCAATTTCTTGAATCATTTTTTAGCCAACTCACGAGCTTGTCCTATTGCGTTTGCTAAATCTTTTGGCGTCGGCGGGCAGCCCGGTACATTTATGTCTACTGGAATTACAGTGCTTGCGCCAGGTAAAACTGAATACGAATCCCAATATGGACCGCCAGTTATTGCGCAGACGCCGAAGGCGATAACTACTTTTGGTTCGATCAGTTGCTGATAAGCCGATTCAATTGTCGGACCTAGAACTTTTGTGACCGTTCCAGCAACTACCAAAATGTTTGCAGTTTCGTCTGCACTGGCGATTGTGCAGCCAACTGCACTTAATAAATCAGTGGCTGATGCCTCGACTCCGCAGCAGGCAAGACCCGCTTGAATAACTCGAACACCATTAGTTGCCACGAGTAGCACTCTAGGGCAAAACGGTCTTATTCCTCGGGCCATATTGTGCCCTTCCTCACCTATCCTCATTAGGTATAAGCCAATGGGCTGTGGGATTATTGAGTTACAAGCAATTACAAGGACTGGACGATCGTGGCTAAGGATGTCGTTGAACTCGATCAAGTGATCATCCGTTTTGCAGGTGATTCAGGCGACGGTATGCAACTTACTGGTGACCAGTTCACCTCAACTACGGCAGCTTTCGGCAATGATTTAAAGACTCTCCCAGATTTTCCTGCTGAAATTCGCGCACCAGCCGGAACGCTCCCTGGAGTTTCAGCTTTTCAACTAAATTTTGGTGATCACACCATCATGACACCTGGTGACCAAGCGCATGTTTTAGTCGCAATGAATCCAGCTGCCCTAAAAGCAAATTTAAAAGAACTAAGAAAAGGTGGCGACTTAATCGTCAATACTGACGAGTTTGGCGATCGTGCCGTTTCAAAAGTTGGTTATGTAAGTAACCCTATTGAAGATGGCAGTTTAGATGGTTACAACGTTCATAAAATTGCCCTAACTTCAATGACTGTGCAAGCACTTAGCGAATTTGATATCACTAAAAAAGAAGCTGAACGTGCCAAGAATATGTTTGCGCTTGGTTTATTACTTTGGCTTTACTCTCGACCAATCGAACCAACACTTAAATTCTTAGCTGGAAAATTTGGCAAGAAACCAGATATTTTGGCAGCCAATAATAAGGCGCTGCAAGCTGGCTGGTCATTTGGTGAAACGACTGAAAGTTTTGCGAATCAATATGTGATTAAACCAGCACAGATGCCAGCTGGTACATATCGAAATATCAGTGGTAACTTGGCGCTGTCATATGGCTTAATTGCAGCATCGGTGCAAAGCGGAATCCCACTTTATTTAGGTTCTTACCCAATCACTCCAGCTAGCGATATTCTGCATGAACTTAGTAAACATAAGAATTTTGGTGTGCGTACTTTTCAAGCTGAAGATGAGATTGCTGGAATTGGTGCAGCGTTGGGTGCATCGTATGCAGGTTTACTTGGCGTAACTACAACTTCTGGACCAGGCGTTGCACTTAAGAGTGAAGCGATTGGTCTAGCAGTTTCACTGGAATTGCCATTGATTATTGTTGATGTCCAGCGCGGTGGGCCATCAACTGGACTGCCGACTAAAACTGAGCAAGCTGATTTATTGCAAGCTATGTTCGGTCGAAATGGTGAAGCGCCAGTTCCAATAGTCGCTCCTCAATCACCATCGGATTGTTTCAACGCTGCAATCGAGGCTGCTCGAATTGCAATTACTTATCGCACTCCAGTTTTCTTACTTTCGGATGGCTACATTGCTAATGGTGCCGAACCTTGGCGAGTGCCAAATCCAGCTGATCTTCCACAAATTGAAGTTAAATTCGCTGATGGTCCAAATCATAAATTAGAAGACGGCACTGAAGTTTTCTGGCCGTTTAAACGCGATCCAGAAACTCTCGCTCGCCCGTGGGCAATCCCAGGTGTGGCTGGTCTTGAACATCGAATTGGTGGAATTGAAAAAGCTGACGGCACCGGAAATATTTCTTACGATCCAACAAACCATGATTTTATGGTGCGCACTCGTCAAGCAAAAATAGATGGTATTGCTAAATCAATTTCGCCACTTGTGGTTCATGATCCAAGTGGATCTGCCAAAGTACTTGTGATCGGCTGGGGTTCTACTTATGGACCGGTCGAAGCTGCCTGCGAAGAAGTTCGTAACCAGGGTGTGGATGTAGCTCATGCACATTTGCGACATCTAAATCCATTCCCAAGTAATACTGGTGATGTACTTAAGAAATATGACAAAGTCTTAATTCCCGAAATGAATTTAGGCCAACTTGGTTTACTAATTCGCGCAAAGTACTTAGTTGATGCAATTGGATTTAACCAAGTCCGTGGCTTGCCATTTAAGACTCAAGAATTAGTAGATGCAATCAAGGATGTGGTGGCAAGTGTCTGAAAATTTCCCATCTCTTTCCTTAGTTCCAAAAACTGACGATAAACAATCAGCTAAAGACTTTAAGTCTGACCAAGAAGTTCGCTGGTGTCCGGGTTGTGGTGACTACGCAATTTTGGCTGCCGTGCAAGGTTTCATGCCAGAACTGGGTGTTAAGCGTGAAAATATTGTTTTTGTTTCAGGTATTGGATGTTCGAGTCGATTCCCTTATTACATGAATACTTATGGGTTGCACTCAATCCATGGTCGCGCCCCAGCAATTGCAACTGGATTAGCAACAAGTCGTCCGGATTTATCGGTCTGGGTAGTCACCGGTGATGGCGATGCACTTTCAATTGGTGGAAATCACCTAATCCACGCCTTACGCCGAAATGTAAATTTAAAAATCCTGCTATTTAATAATCGAATTTATGGTTTAACTAAAGGCCAATACTCACCTACTTCGCCACTAGGCAAAATAACAAAGAGCTCCCCCGTTGGATCGCTAGATCACCCATTTAATCCGTTGTCGGTGGCAATTGGCGCAGAAGCAACATTTGTTGCTCGAACAGTTGATAGCGACCGGGCACATCTTCAGTCCGTACTGCGAGCTGCAGCTGCACATGAAGGAACAGCGCTAATCGAAATTTATCAAAACTGCGATATTTTCAATGATGGTGCTTTTGAACCAATGAAAAATGCTGACTCGCGTGACGATGTAACAATTCGTCTAGAGCACGGTGAAAAAATAATTTTTGGTGCAAATAAAGATCGTTGCGTAATTCGAAATAAAGATGGACAACTTGTTGTAGCGCAAGTTAGCGAAGTTGATCAAGCGCAAATTATTGTGCACGACGCACACCTTGACGATCCGACTTACGCATTTGGGCTTACCCGAATTTCGCACCCAGAAACTTTACAAGATACCCCAATTGGTGTTTTGCGAGATATTAAGCGACCATCATATGACCGCTTAATGCGCGAACAACTTGATCAAGTTATTGCAAAAGATGGTCCTGGTGATCTAGCTAAACTAATCCTGGGTAAAGATACCTGGGAAGTTAACTAATCCAGATCTGGTACATATTCTTTAGTAACTTTTGAACGATTCATTAACGCATCAATACTGATAATTAGAATTGCTACCCAAGTTAATAAAAATCCAATAAATCTATCTCTTGGCATTGGTTCATTGAACATATAAAGGCCAATGAAGAACTGCAGCGTCGGACCAATGTATTGGATAAAACCTAAAGTCGAAAGCGGTATTCGAATTGCTGCAGCGCCAAATAATGCCAACGGAATTGCCGTGATAATT
>CAJBBC010000058.1 GCA_903951185.1 uncultured Actinomycetes bacterium | reverse complement strand
GGCAAGCTAGGTAGGACTTGATTACCTAAAACCGCCGGAACAGTAAAGCCGCCCATTCCGTTGCCGGTGTCGATAACAACTTTTAATTTTCTGATTCCATCTAATGGAACTAATTGACGCAAGAAAGCCGAGTAATCAGCCAACATGTCACGGTTAGTTGATGTGCCAACTTCACCAGTCCACTCCGGTAAGTTTTCGCTTTCAAGCATCAATCGAATTTCAGCTAACCCAGAGTCTTGTCCAACTGGAGCAGCTCCAGCTCGGCATAACTTAATCCCGTTGTATTCAGCGGGGTTATGGCTTGCCGTAAACATTGCGCCGGGCATATTTAGACGCCCTGAAGCAAAATACAAACCATCGGTTGAACAAAGGCCGATGTTGATTACATCTACTCCAGCCGAAGTTACCCCGGCAATAAATGCGGCAACTAAATCTGGGCCGGTTGGGCGCATGTCATGGCCAACCACGAGCGTGCCGGCGCCACCATCGATTTCACGAATCTTTAAAACTTCAACAAATGCGATGCCAACTTCTCGAGCAAGCCGCGAATCCCACTGATCGGGCACTATGCCGCGGATGTCATAAGCCTTAATCAGGGCACTTAGATCACGCATGGAATCAAGTATATGGCAAGTCCATATTTCACTGATTTCAGATGCATTTAAAAAGTCTTTACGATTTTGCCTTTAATAACTTTTGGTCACGTAGTGCACCGATTCCCGGCAATAAGAAAAATAATCCCTTTGAGATCCAACAGAATATTGGATTCAGCACAAAGTATGAACTCAATAACACCCAGGGATTTCTGCTCTTCAGAAAAAGTGAGTAACCACTAAATGGTAGATATTTCCCAGTTGAAACCAATCTATAACCATATTCTTTTGCAATAAGTTTCAATGCTTTTTCGCTATAGAAAAAACATGTTGCCCTGATTCAGGGCTCAAATAATCCCAGGTTGAATCTTGATCTCTAAATCTCTCTGTTGTAATCAGAATCGCATTCGGGAAAAAACTAAATATTTCTTTCACATCTAAAGCTGGATTTGCAAAATGTTCAAAAACTTCAAAAGATGTAACTAAATCTGTTGAAGAATCGATTTCTTTACTAAAACCTTTTGCATAGGTATTTTTCCCATATTTGTCAGACACATAGATATTTACGCCATAATCTCTGACCATTCTGCAGAGAAGTCCATCTCCCCCACCAAAATCAACTGCAACTTTTGCTCTGGTGAGAATTGCAGTAAAAATTGTAGCTGGTACATTTTGCAGATTCCTCTGAAATACTCCGGTGTCAAGATCTGCAAGATTTCCATCTTGGTAGCATTCCTGCAACCAGTAAGGTGGCTCAGTCTGCAATGAATCGCAATTCAAGCACTTGAAATATTCAACATCGTATTTCGACATTATCCGCAACTGAAAACCAAAAGTTAACTGGCCAAAGCACAATCGACACGATTGGTTAATTACTTCGTTACCCATGGGATTAACTATATCGAGTGATTTTCGTGGCCGACTTCCTCCCACCTCGCTAAAACTTATTCAAATAGGCTACAAATGTGACTAAATCTGTGGCTCCTCGTGTTCGACGTGATCTACATGGGCATGGAGCGCGAGGCCCAGTTATTCCACATTCGGCGCCAATACATGAAACTGCTGATGAACTATTCGAACGTTTATTAACAGAAGCCGTATCTGATGTGAACATTCGACTAGGGCGAGAGCTAGCAAGTGTTGAAATTATGTTGGAAGAAATTCCAAATTTACGCGACTTAACTTTGGCGCAAGAAAATGTTCCATTAGGTCGAGTTGAAATTGCTAACCCAAGCAAAGTTGTAATTTATCAAAAACCGATTCAACTGCGCGCAGATACAAAGCAAGAATTAGATCGACTCATTCGAAACACATTAGCTGAACTAATCAGTTTGATTATTGGAATTCGCGCTGTAGATATTGATCCAAATTACGAAGGTCGG
>CAJBBC010000057.1 GCA_903951185.1 uncultured Actinomycetes bacterium | reverse complement strand
CAGAAAACTCAGAAGCAGCCTCCTGGACAGTTGGATTTATCGTGCTCCCAGCTGCGCTTGGAATTGTAGTGCGTGGTGTTTACCCGTCTTATGCTTTAGCTTTCAATCAGGCACTTTTGGATCTGAATTTACGAGTAACTGCTTATGCAAGCTTGTTAACTGATAAGTATCCAACCATTGAATCCAGCTCTGTTATTAAAACAACTTTTCCTGAAATCGAAGGTGGCGCAAAACTGAATCGCTGGTTACCACTAGTTAAGTGGTTACTTGCTTTACCTCTTTATTTAGTTGGTGCAATTTATGCTTTTTACGCGTTCTTTTATGTAATTGTGTCCTGGTTTAATATCTTGCTAAATGGAAAGATGTCTGCCAAAGCTGCTGATGTTATTTGTCGCGTGACGTCCTACTGGAATCGAGTAACTGGTTACGCACTTTTATTAGTAACTGACGAGTACCCTTCGTTTTCGCTCTAAGTTACATTTGCAGGTACTACAGGAGAAGTTATGGCTGAACTAGTTTTTTTCACTGGCACCATGGATTGCGGTAAATCAACCTTGGCAGCGCAAGTTAATTACACTCACGCTAGCCGGGGCCGCAATGGACTTGTTTTTACCTGTAACGACCGTGCAGGAAGTGGTGTGCTTTCCAGTCGACTTGGCTTAGAAGTTCCAGCAATCGAAGTTGATTCAGAAACTGATTTTTTCGAGTTAGCCTTAAAGCGCCATTCTGCGGCCGACCCGCTTGATTTCTTCATTTGTGATGAAGCGCAGTTTTATTCACGTGAGCAAATTAATCAGCTAGCTCACGTAGTTGATGACCTTGATGTTGATGTGTTCGCATTTGGAATTGCGGCCGATTTTCGAACTGAACTTTTCCCGGGTTCATCACGACTATTTGAACTTGCTGACCGAATTCAAATTTTGCAGGTAGAGGCACTTTGTTGGTGCGGTCGTCGAGCTACTCACAATGCGCGAACTTTAAATGGCGTGATGGTTACTGAAGGCGAGCAAGTTGTTGTCGGTGACACGGCAACAAAAGACGTAATCGGATATGAAGTACTCTGTCGCCGTCACCATATGGCAGCAATGCCATTAAATCACGCTGATTAATCTCGATCGCGAGTTAGTAAGCCAATTAGCCCAAGGATGGCTGCGCCAGCTATAGCTGCCCGTTCCGGCCTGATTTGACCTTTTTCATCCAGAAAAAAATCAGTTACTTTTTGCACGCCGCGAGAAGCGACCTGTTTAGGTTTCAGGTAATTTTCCAGATCTACTACCGCGTCAGTTAACTCGCTACGAGCTTTGGCTAAGTCGGCGGCTATTTTGTCGGCTGAATTACTAGGCATAGTTAAAGCCTACAAACTATTTTTGGTTGCCAAAACCTCAAGATGCGGTACTTGAATTTACTAGGTATTCTTATTGCAAGTCGTTTGCAATAAGAAATGAGGTCCAGATGCACATACCCGATGGATTTTTTGACGTACCTACTTCGATTGGTGCGGCTGCTTTAGCTGCTGGCGCAGTTGGTGTTTCACTGAAATTAACTAAAGGCAAAATGGATAGTGAAGTTGCCCCAGTTGCTGGCCTATCCGCCGTATTTATATTTGCGGCGCAGATGATTAACTTTCCAGTTGCACTTGGAACCAGTGGACACTTAATTGGCGGTGCGCTGGCCGCCATATTAATCGGACCTTGGGCTGCGATTTTGGCAATGACTGTGGTGCTTGGTGTGCAGGCACTTATTTTCGCCGATGGTGGCTTAACTGCACTGGGTTTGAATATTTTAAATATGGGTGTGCTTGCCGTACTTGTTGGTTATTTAACTTTTACAGTGTCGATGAAATTCTTGCCAAAAAATAAGTCAGGAATATTGGTGGCAACTGGAATTGCTGCGTTTTTATCAGTGCCCGCCTCAGCCGCTGGCTTTGTTATTGAATACGCCATTGGTGGCACCGCTACCTTCGAATTAGGCGATGTGATGCGAGCAGTTGTGGGCGTTCATTTACTTATTGGACTGGGTGAAGCGCTAATAACTTTGTTGACGATTAGTGCTGTTTTGACAGCCCGCGCTGACTTAGTAACTGGAGCACGTAAATTTATGCCAAAATCTAAACTAGTAATTCTTGGATCGGAACGCTGATGACTCAGAGAAAATTCGTCCTGGTTGGTTTACTAGTTTCTGCGGTAGTTGCTGGAATGTTCAGTTATTTAGCTAGTTCAAATCCAGATGGTCTTGAAAAAGTCTCAGCTGATAAAGGTTTGGATGTATATGTGACGGATTCTGCAGTAGCAGACTCGATATTTTCAGATTATGGAATTTCTGGTTTAGCGAATAGCACTGGTCTGGCCGGAATATTTGGAGTAATAGTTACAGGCTTACTTGGCTATGGATTAGTCAAATGGGTTAGTAAATCAAGCGAAAATCAAAGTAATTGAATTTAGACCCAATCCAATTAGATCGATCCAAACATGTCCATGGACATAATCTGATTGATCACCTTTACATTCACGAACACACAAAAATACATGACCTACCAGCACACTTAAAAGTTGTTGGGGCGCTATGTTTTATTTTTGTTGTAGTTGCAACGCCCGCTCGAGATATACAAGTTTTTTTCGCATATTTAGTTATCTTGCTGTCCATTGCTCGGTTAGCCCGGCTTAAGTTTAGGACTTTGGCTAAGCGAATGCTGATCGAAATACCATTTGTATTTTTCGCCATATTAATTCCATTTGCTACACCTGGTGAAAAAATCCAAGTGCTCGGCTTGCAGTTATCCCCTGATGGCCTTTGGGTGGCATTTGGTATTTTGGCAAAAAGTACTTTGGGCGTAATGGTTTCCATTATTCTTTCGGCCAGCACATCCAGTCGGGAACTTCTCGCTAGCCTAGAAAAATTACGCGTGCCGGCTACTTTAATTCAGATAACTTCATTTATGTTTCGTTACACAGCTGTAGTGCTTGATGAAATGAATCGAATGAAAATTGCTCGAATTTCTCGTGGTTTTGAGCCGCGTGGAATTTTAGATTGGCGAATACTTGGGCAATCAATTGGTGCTTTATTTATCCGATCCTATGAGCGAGGTGAGCGAGTCCACTTGGCTATGCTTTCTCGTGGTTACGATGGGAATTTATCGCTCAATAACAGTTCAAAAAGTTCACGAAAACAGAAATTTACCGCTTTAGTGCCCGCATTGAGCGCACTTACTTTACTTACTATTGCGAGGCTCTAAATGGTAGACAACATAAGTCTTGAAGTAAACAGACTTGCATATGCATACGCTGATGGACATCAAGCGCTATTCGGTGTTGATTTCAAAGTAAGTCGAGGGCAGCGAGTTGCCCTACTTGGTCCAAATGGCGCTGGAAAAACGACATTAGTAATGCACTTAAACGGTATCTTGACCGCCGGCCATGGCGAAGTAAAAATCGATGGCCAGCTTGTCGATACAACCGATAAGCAATCGTTGAAAGCTATCCGCAGCCGCGTAGGAATTGTTTTTCAAGATCCCGATGACCAACTCTTTATGCCAACAGTTCGCGAAGATGTTGCGTTTGGTCCGCGAAATATGGGAATTAGTGGCCCAGAGCTAGATTCAATTGTTGACCAAGCTTTAGTTCGTGTGGGCATGCTTGAATTTGCTGATCGCCCACCTCATCACCTTT
Source organism: uncultured Actinomycetes bacterium (assembly GCA_903951185.1). Taxonomy (GTDB): domain Bacteria; phylum Actinomycetota; class Actinomycetes; order S36-B12; family UBA5976; genus UBA5976. The sequence continues at coordinate 11,071 of CAJBBC010000057.1, read as the reverse complement.
CCTTCGGTCAACGCCGTCGAGTGGCACTTGCAACTGTTTTAGTGATGAATCCTGAAATTTTAGTTTTGGATGAACCAAGTTCGAATCTCGATCCAGCCAGCCGGCGTGAACTTTCCGAAATAATTAAATCTCTAGAGACGACCCTGCTAATGGTCACTCATGATTTACCGTATGCGTATGAATTATGTGAGCGATCTTTGATTTTGTCTGGCGGACAGATAGTTGCTGATGATTCGACTTACAACATCCTGACAAATACATCATTAATGTCCAGCCATCGCCTCGAGCTGCCATTTGGCTTTAATCCAAAGTTAATGTCCTCGGGAATAAATTAAGTCTGGTTAACCGCTCGGATCAACCTAGGCATCCCGGCGCAGGCTTTGCGCCTTAATCCTTCTAGCCGATTTCCGATTCAGCCTCAATTGATGGCAGAATAGTGCCCACGTGCGCGGGACTGGCGGAATTGGCAGACGCACCAGATTTAGGTTCTGGCGCCTTCGGGTGTGGGGGTTCAACTCCCCCGTCCCGCACGTTTAAACTTTTGATCGTTTAAGAAATAGCTTTTCTTAGTTGGCTAGCTAAATCTCGTAATGCCAAACCACGATGACTTATTGAGTCTTTTTCACTGGCTGACATCTCGGCAGTAGTTTTAGTTAATCCATTTGGTTGAAAAATTGGGTCATAACCAAACCCATGTGTACCTTTTGGCGCACGGGTAATTTGTCCGTCTACTGTGCCACGCGAAATTAGTTGTCGACCATCAGGGAAAACAGCCACAGCGGCACAAACGAATTGTGCGCCGCGTTTGTCTTCAGTAATTGCCTCCATTTGTTCAAGGACAAGATTTAGATTTGCTTGATCTACATTTTCAGTTGCACCAGACCATCTTGCAGATAGGACGCCTGGACTGCCGCCAAGTGCATCAATGCAAATACCTGAATCGTCTGCAATCGCAGGTAAGCCGGTGTACTTACTGAGTGCGACTGCTTTCAGTAAAGCATTCCCTTCAAAAGTATCTTCAGTTTCTGGAACGTCAGGGGCATTTGGAAATTTGTCGATGGTAAGAATTTCTATTTCCAGATTCTGTTCATTCAAAATCCGCTCAAGCTCTTGGGCTTTATGTAGATTTCGAGTCGCCAGAACAATTTGCATTGTCACTTGATTAGCGCGGCCTTTTGAAGAGCTGATAATTCGATACATCCAATACTGGCAAGATCAAGTAGCTGATTCAGTAATGCGCGATCAAATGGCTCTCGCTCAGCAGTGCCTTGTATTTCAATAAAACTGCCAGACCCAGTCATGACAATATTCATGTCTGTTTCCGCTCGAACGTCATCGTCATAATGTAAATCTAGAGTTGGGATACCGTCGATAATTCCAACAGACACTGCAGCGACTGAATCTCTAAGCACAACTGCTTTTGCTGGAACTAACCCGGCGCTACGAGCCCATTCAACCGCATCTACCACTGCAACATAAGCTCCAGTAATTGCTGCAGTTCTAGTTCCACCATCTGCCTGCAAAACGTCACAATCAATCATGATCGTATTTTCACCTAGTGACTTAAGGTCAATTACAGTTCTTAAGCTTCTGCCAATTAATCGAGAAATTTCGTGGGTGCGACCACCTAGTTTGCCTTTAACGCTTTCGCGATCACTGCGAGTATGGGTGGCTCGCGGCAGCATTGAATACTCGGCGGTTAGCCAACCTTCGCCGCTACCTTTTTTCCAACGAGGAACACCTTCAACAAATGAAACAGCGCATAAAACGCGAGTAGCGCCGAACTCAACCAGCACGCTACCTTCCGCATGATCAAGCCAATTTCGAGTGAATTTTACTTCGCGTAATTCATCGGCACTTCGGCCGTCAGTTCTAGTAGTCACGTAGCGACTCTAGCAACTAGAGCGACTCAACGGTATTTACTTCAGGACCCAAGAAGCGGCGAGCCAGATTTGTGAATGGCTTACCGGTTGCCAAGAAAACATGTTTTGGCGCCCCAGCTTTAGGGTCTCTAAGTAAATCATTTTCAACTAAAGTTCGATAAACATCTTTTGCTGTCTCTTCGGCACTTGAAACTAATGTGACTTTATCGCCAGCAATCAAGCTAATAACACCAGTCAGCAGCGGGTAATGGGTGCAGCCTAGAACTAAGGTGTCAACTTCATCCTTCAAGATTGGCGCCAGGTACTCCCGAGCCACATCAAGTACCTCTGGACCGCTTGTTATTCCAGCCTCAACTAATTCAACAAATTTTGGACAAGCGGCGGAAGTTAGTTGAATGTGGGTTGCTGCAGCAAAAGCGTCTGCATATGCCCCACTATTTATTGTGGCTGATGTCCCAATTACGCCAATATGACCAGTTCTAGTTGCACTAACGGCACGACGCACTGCGGGTTGAATTACTTCGATAACTGGAATCGAATAACGCTCTCGAGCATCGCGTAACATAGCGGCGCTAGCTGAATTACAGGCGATAACTAAGGCTTTTACATCGCGCTCAACAAGCGAATCTAAAACATTTAGTGCTATTTCTCGAACTTGTGCAATTGGTTTAGGTCCGTACGGTCCATTTGCTGTGTCACCAACATAGATAACCGGCTCATTGGGTAACTGGTCCAGGATTGCTCGAACTACGGTCAGGCCACCAACACCCGAATCCATCACACCTATTGCTCGATTATCCACTCCATAAGCATATTCGCAATAAGCCAAACCCTTGGCATTGCAAGGATTTTTTCAATCACTTATTGCAAAATACTTGCGAGCAAATAACCGGAATGTATTAAACAATCAAGAGGTTGGAATTAGTAGAAACTTCAACCAATATCTTGAAAGTGGAGAAATGACCGTAACTGTTAGCATCCCAACCATCTTGCGTTCCTATACCGGAAATGCCAAAACTGTTGAATGTTCTGGAGAGTCAATTGCTAAACTTATAAGTTGCCTTGATGGAAATCATCCAGGTATTGGTGCCCGTCTACTTGATGAAGGCCAACTCCGCAGATTTGTAAACATCTATATCAACGATGAAGATATCCGCTTCATGGGAAGTTTAGATGCAAAACTTAGCGATGGTGACGCAGTAACTATTCTGCCTGCTGTCGCTGGTGGATAATTTATGCGCTTTGATTCACTTCTGGAATCCGTAGGTAATACCCCACTCGTTGGATTGCCCAATCTTTCGCCAAGTTCGGATGTGCGGTTGTGGGCCAAACTCGAAGATCGAAATCCAACAGGTTCAATTAAAGATCGTGCTGCCCTTGCGATGATTGAAGCAGCTGAGCGCGATGGTTTACTAACTCCGGGTTGCACAATACTCGAACCAACCAGCGGAAATACTGGAATTTCATTAGCCATGGCAGCTCGGCTTAAAGGCTACAAATTAGTTTGCGTAATGCCAGAAAATACTTCAGTTGAGCGAACTCAATTACTAAATATGTGGGGTGCAAAAATTCAGTACTCTCCGGCTGCTGGTGGTTCTAATGAGGCGGTCCGTGTTGCTAAAGAAATTGCAGCGAAGAATCCAAGTTGGGTCATGCTCTACCAATATGGAAATCCAGCAAATACTTTGGCCCACTACACCGGAACTGGTCCTGAAATTTTCGCTGACTTACCAACTATTACGCACTTTGTGGCCGGCCTTGGCACAACTGGCACTTTAATGGGAGCTGGCCGATACTTACGCGAACAAAATCCAGATATTCAAATAGTTGCAGCTGAACCGCGTTATGGTGAACTTGTTTATGGTCTAAGAAATTTGGATGAAGGTTTTGTGCCAGAACTTTATGACGAAACAGTTCTAACCACTCGATTCTCAGTTGGTCCGCGTGAAGCGGTCGAACGCACTCGTGAGCTTTTAGATAAAGAAGGTATTTTTGCTGGAATCTCAACTGGGGCAATTTTGCATGCTGCTTTAGGGATGGCAACTAAAGCGGTTAAAGCCGGACTGAAAGCCGATATCGCATTTATTGTTTGTGATGGTGGTTGGAAATACTTATCTACCGGTATTTACGAGAGTTCACTAGATGAAGCCGAAGCTGCGCTCGATGGTCAACTTTGGGCTTAAGAGATTTTAATCTCTTCTTCAGTAACTACCCCGTCTACAATTCGAAATGACCGAAATTCATAAGGTCCGGCTAAGTTGCCCGTCTCTCTGGTGCTAACTAAAACGTAATGTGCAAATGGCTCTGAGGCATAAGCGATATCAGTTCTTGATGGATATGCTTCGGTAGCTGTATGCGAGTGGTAGATAACTACTGGATCTTCATCATTAGCGTCTAATTCTTTATAGAGCTTTAGCAAATCGTGTGAGTCAAATTCATAAAAAGTCGGTGAACGTGCAGCGTTAATCATCGGGATGAAGCGCTCTGGACGATCCACCCCAGTCGGTCCTGCAATTACACCGCAAGCCTCGTCTGGATGGTCCGCTCTGGCGTGTGCGACTATCTGATCAATTAGTTGTTGGCTTATTTCTAGCAATGAAAACACCTCTACTTAAGACTAAAGGGCATCGATTAAAGAACCTTGTAAGTAAGTCAGATAGTCGTATAAATGAAAACCTGGATCATCATTTTCTTCTTCACGATAATCCTCACCCACGCCTATTCGGGTGCCTAAGACAAGCCGCAGGTCATTTAGTGAACGTAGCCATGCGTTTGATTGCTGTTCAGATAATTCGAGTTTTTCTGTATCACTTTGAAGTAATTGCGCTACTAAACCTAAATTCGAAAGTTTTTCACTTCGTAAATCTGGTTCGGTATAGCGGCGAAAATCTGCAGCCGCGATTTCATCATCCAAATACGCAACTGGAAAAAGTCTGGCAACTGCTGGATCACTTGGGCTTTCGGTTGGTCCCTCTAGTCCAACAAGTCGTGCCAGTGGGTCAGAATTCTCCGGCACCTGTGGACTTTCAAGTAAGTCTTGCATCTGGCGATATAAATCAACCAAAAGATTTCGTTCATCTTGAGTGAGATTGAGGATTACTTTTCCTCTAAGTGTTCGTTTAAACACTACGCATCATCTCGCTGCGTAGTTGCCCATAAACCGTACGAATGCATCGCGGCGACATCACGCTCCATTTCTTCGCGTGAACCCGAACTGACTACTGCTCGGCCTTTATCGTGTACATCTAGCATTAGTTTTTCGGCTTTAGCTTTGTCGTAGCCAAAATAATCTTGGAAAACAAAAGTTACATAAGTCATTAAATTAATTGGATCGTTCCACACGATAGTCACCCAAGGTCTGGCTGTTGCCAAATCCAGCTGCGCTACTTCAAGTGGGGCAATACTCACACTTGTAGTTTGCCATGCAAAACGAAATGATGGAACGCTACGAGTCAGAACCCTCGTTGTCACCTGGTGGCATACCTTCAAAAATCTCTTTGCATTCTGGGCAAACCGGAAACTTGCCAGGATCTCGATTGGGTACCCAAACTTTTCCACAAAGTGCAACTACTGCTCCGCCAAGGACAGCGCTCTCAACGATTCTTTCTTTTTTCACATAGTGTGCAAAACGCTCGTGATCGCCGGCTTGAGTTTTTTCTTCGGTGCGCTCGTCAACGAGCAGTCCACCTTCAGTGCGAAACTCTTTTTCAGTCATACCTACACTTTAGTAGGTAGCAACTTAACTCTTAACTAAGCGCTCTTTGAGGCCCTTAAGTTCAGCATCTAGCTCTTCTGGAATTCGATCTCCAAACATCTCAAAGTACTCATCAGTAAGTTTGCATTCCTCGAGCCATGAATTCTTATCAATGTTGAATAATTCAGCTAGCTCTTTTGTAGAAATATCTAAACCTGCAAGATTAAGATCTTCCATCTTTGGCAAAATACCAAGTGGAGATTCAATTCCTTCAACACGTCCTTCAAGGCGATCAACTACCCAAGCTAGAACTCTTGAATTTTCACCAAATCCTGGCCATATAAATTTTCCGTCTTGATCTTTGCGGAACCAGTTAACTTGGAAAATTTTCGGTAAATTGCTGAACTGTTCGCCCATATCAACCCAGTGATCCCAGTAATCTGCCATGTTGTAACCACAGAATGGCAACATTGCAAAAGGATCGCGGCGGAGTTGACCCATTCCACCTACAGCAGCTGCGGTCATTTCAGATGAAACGGTTGCACCCATGAATACGCCATGGTTCCAGCTAAATGACTGAGCAACTAACGGAACATTAGTTGCGCGACGTCCACCAAATAAGATCGCTGAAATCGGAACTCCAGCTGGATCTTCCCAGTTATCGGCAATTGTTGGACACTGGGTAGCGGGCGCAGTGAAGCGTGAATTTCCGTGACTAGAAAGTTCTGTTGAATCAGGAGTCCAGTCATTACCTTTCCAGTCGATTAAGTGCGCTGGTGGTTCGTCAGTTAAGCCTTCCCACCAGATGTCACCGTCATCAGTTAAGGCGACGTTTGTGAAAACTGAATTGGCATAAAGCGACTTAATAGCATTCGCATTTGTTTTCATGCCCGTGCCTGGCGCTACACCAAAGAATCCAAATTCTGGATTGATTGCGTAGAGTCGGCCATCTTTGCCTGGTCGCATCCAGCAAATATCATCACCAATAGTTTCAACTTTCCAGCCTGGAATGGTTGGATCAAGCATGGCTAAGTTAGTTTTGCCACAACCGGATGGGAAAGCTGCTGCGATGTAATGCACCTGCTTCTGCGGTGAAGTTAACTTGAGAATCAACATGTGTTCAGCTAGCCACATTTCGTCACGGGCCATGACAGATGCAATTCGAAGTGCAAAAGCTTTTTTACCCAGTAATGCGTTACCGCCATAACCTGATCCGTAGGACCAGATTTCACGTTCTTCTGGGAATTGAACAATGTACTTAGTGTCACTGCATGGCCAAGAAACATCTTTTTGGCCTGGTTCAAGTGGCATTCCCACTGAATGAAGTGCAGGGACAAAATCTCCATTTGGACCGATTAAATCAAGCGCTGCTTTACCCATGCGAGTCATCATCCGCATACTTACTGCAACATATGGTGAATCAGTTAACTCAACGCCAAGTGCGGAGATTGCTGAACCAAGTGGGCCCATTGAGAATGGCACCACATACATAGTGCGACCGCGCATACATCCTTTGAAAACATTGCGCAGAGTTTCTTTCATTTCAGATGGCTCAACCCAGTTATTTGTTGGGCCAGCATCTTCTTCTTTTACTGAACAAATAAAAGTACGGTCTTCAACGCGAGCAACGTCCGTTGGGTTGGAGCGCGCTAAAAATGAGTTTGGTCGAATTTCAGGATTTAAGCGTGTGAAAGTGCCTAACTCAACAAGTAGTTCAGTTAGCTGAGTCCACTCAGCATCAGAGCCATCACACCACTGAATTCGATCTGGTTGGGTCAGCTGGGCTACTTCTTCAATCCATGCAATTAGTCGCTTGTTTTCTGTGGGTGCAGGAAACAGTCCAGGGATTGCTGACGTACTCATTAGAGCTCCTAAACAAAACCCTGACGTAATTGCCAGGGATTAGATAAAGAATGCACCCTAAACCGCATTTCGGGAAAGCGGCATCCCGCTATATTCCTTGAAAATACACGGTTGTGATCAAGCACACATCGAAAATCGGTGAATTTAGGTCCAGACGATAGCCTTGTTATTCACACCAGCAACAGGAGTAACAGTGCAGTTTGAACCACAAATCGTTGCTCCAATCGCTTTACCCCTCTGGATAGATCTGGGCGCTGTCGCTGTCGGTGCAATCTATGGTGCGACTTTGGCCACTTCTCGTAAAGCTCCACTTGTTGGTGTTCTCTTCATGGGAATGCTGCTTGGCTTTGGTGGCAGCATAATTCGCGACTTACTGTTAAATGCGCCAATCAATCCGTTAATGCAAAGTCGATACGTTCCTACAGCCGCATTCTTCTCGATTGTTGGTGCTGTTATTGGAAATCAAATTCTAAAGTTCAAGAAAGTTTTTTATGGACTTGATGCTGTAGTGATCGGCATGTTCGTTGTAATTGGTGCCGAGAAAGCTTTAATTTTTGGAATGCCACTCGGTTCAGTTATTTTCATTGGCACACTAACTGCAATTGGTGGTGGAATCCTGGGTGATGTACTAACAGGTAAAACTCCAGACATTATGAGTAGAGGTCCTTGGTTGGCTTCAGTGGCGCTTTTTGGCGCTATCTGGTTTGTATTTTGGTACGAACTTGGCGTAATTCAGTTTGCTGAACTAAGTACGATTGCCATTGTTATCGCAATTCGAGGTATGTCACTTTGGCGAGGCTGGGATGCACCCATGCCAGATGATTTGAAGCCAAAAGTATGGGTTGAGCGGACAAGACGCCTCAAGCATAAATAGCATTAAGCCATGGCCTTTAATGTTGATCAAGTACGTGCTCAGTTCCCTAGTCTGAAATCAGGCGTTGCTCATTTTGACGGTCCTGGTGGTACGCAAACCCCGGATTCCGTGGGTAAAGCGATTTACGAAACAATCACTGGTCCGCTAGCTAATCAAGGTGTGAACACTGAAGCAGAGCGCGCTGCCGAGGCTTCAGTTGATGGTGCCCGAAGTGCAATTGCGGATTTATTAAATGTCGATGCGCGTGGAGTTGTCTTTGGGCGCAGTATGACGCAATTGACTTTTGATTTTGCTCGCACACTTGCCCAAGGCTGGAAACCTGGTGACGAAATCGTTGTCTCAAAACTTGATCATGATGCCAACGTACGTCCATGGGTACGTTACGCCGAAAAGTCAGGAGCAACACTGCGTTGGATTGAATTCGATCCAGCCACAGGACACTTAGATGTTTCTGATGTTGAATCTGTAGTTAATGAGCGAACAAAGTTAGTTGCCATTACTGCCGCAGGAAATATTCTAGGAACTAAACCAGATATTCCAGCCATTTCAAAAGTAGTACACGCTGCCGGCGCACTACTTTACGTAGATGGTGTACATAACACAGCACATACTGTTGTTGATGTGGCCGCAATGGGCGCTGATTTTTATGGCTGCTCACCTTACAAATTCTTTGGACCACATATTGGGGTAATGACTGCAAAGCCAGAGTTACTTGAATCACTGCATCCAGATAAGTTATTACCTTCAACTGAGCGAGTTCCAGAGCGTTTTGAACTTGGCACTTTGCAATACGAATTACTAGCTGGCATAACTGCAGCCGTTGATTTCATTGCAGGGATGGATCCTGACTCAAAAGGTTCACGCCGTGAACGAATTGTTAGTTCCATGGGGGCAGCTGAAGTTCACGAACATGCCCTTAGCCATCGTTTACGTACGGGCCTTGAGCAAATGGAGAATGTGACTATTTACAGTAATGCGCGAAGTAAGACTCCAACTGAGTTATTTAGCTTGGCTGGCGTAGATTCTCAGAAAATCTATCTGGAATTAGCTGGTAAGAAAATCAATGCACCAGCTGGTAATTTCTACGCAATTGAATGTTCTCGCCATCTAGGTCTTGGTGACGGCGGCGCAGTTCGTGCTGGTCTTGCGCCATACAACACTGAAGAAGAGATCGATCGACTACTTAATGCACTAAGTGAGATCCGTTAAGGAATAATTCAGCATTTTCAAGCGTTTATATAGTCGGTTATTTCATTTACAATTAACACATAACTAAATATTGGTGGTACCCACACGTACACCTCAAAAACTTGGGGATGAACGGTTTCGACTTTGGTAGTCGAAATGGGAGAAGCGAGCCGAGAATGTTGGTCATCTCGTAAACGTCCAGCAAAAACAATAAGTGCCAAACAAAACCGCACTGATTTCGCCCTAGCTGCATAAGCTAGCCTGAAATCCGATAGACCGGGGGCGTTCCCGCTCCGGACCCTGTCGTCATTTAGGGAACTTACCAAGACAGCCGGTTACGGGTCGTCGAGGGAAATTAAACAGTAGCTGTGCCTGTCGACATCTCGTTTGGGTGAACGTCGGGGCAGAGAAAAGCTAATCCAAACTGCGCTCGGAGAATAACCAAATCTTCACCTAAGGACCCGGGTTCGATTCCCGGCATCTCCACTAAAAACGGTTTACCCATGTTCGGGTAAACCGTTTTTTATTTTTGGAAATGCAACGGGAATCGGGAGGAGCGCCATCGGCGCGACGGCTCCCGGCATCTCCACCACAAAAATGACTCGGCCTATGCGCCGGGTCTTTTTTGTTCTTGGGAGAGAACTGTAAATATTAGATAACCTCGACAGTATGACAACTGCACAACTAATAACCTGGCGCCATTCGTTGCATGAAATTGCTGAGACAGCATTTAACGAGCATAAAACTGCAGAATATATCGCCGAGCAGCTGCGACTTCTTGGCCTTGAAGTAACCACTGGGATCGGTGGTACCGGAGTAATTGGAACTTTAACGCGAGGTTCTGGCAAAAAAACAATAGGCCTTCGCGCCGACTTAGATGGTTTACCGCTGCTGGAAAAATCTGCTGTCTCTTATAAGTCGAAAAATGATGGCGCCATGCATGCCTGTGGACATGACGGACATATGACGATGGTTCTGGGCGCTGCTGCTGAACTTATTAATGACACCTCGATTAACGGAACTGTGCACTTTTTATTTCAACCGGCAGAAGAACCGGGACTCGGTGCGCAAGCGATGATTGATGACGGATTATTTGAACGCTTTCCTATGGACGAGATACATGGAATTCACAATGTGCCTGGCTCGCCCGCCGGACATCTTTTAACCCGTGAAGGTCCACTAATGGCCAGCGAAGATAATTTTGTGATCACGATAACTGGTCGAGGCGGCCATGCTTCAAGACCACAGATGCTAATTGATCCACTTGTAATTGGATCAGAAATTGTACTTGCGCTACAAACAATTGTGAGTAGGAGTGTGGATCCTGATTTATCAGCAGTTGTCTCGTGTACTGAATTTATTTCAGATGGGTCTCGAAATGCTGTTCCTAGTGAAGTGATTATTAAAGGCGATACTCGAACGTTTGAGCAGAGTGTAAGCACTTTAATCGAAACGAGAATGCGTGAAATATGTGCGGGAATTGCTTCTAGTTATGGTGCTTCGGTAGAGGTGGAATACACACATGAGTTTCAACCAACAATTAATCATCCAGAAGCGACTAAGCATGCT
>CAJBBC010000056.1 GCA_903951185.1 uncultured Actinomycetes bacterium | reverse complement strand
GCTTAATCCGAGTATCCTTCTTTTTCGCAGCCAAGATTAATTTGTCGATGGATTTAAATTCCTTAATTAAGTTACTTGCCGTAACTTCCCCAATCCCCTTAATCCCAGGTAGACCATCAGATGGGTCACCACGCAGTACGGCAAAGTCAACGTATTGACTTCCGGTCACCCCGTATCTATCAACTAAATATTCATCCGTCACAGTCTCTAGATTCTTCATTCCCTTATTCATCGAAATTACCCGATTCTTGCGTTTGTCATTAACTAGCTGGAATAAATCTCGATCGCCTGTTACAACAATGCAGTTACGTTGCGCATTGTTTATTAAAGCGCCCAGAATATCGTCGGCTTCGTGACTATTTTGGCCGTATCTACACACGCCAATGGCGTCAAGTATTTCGGCGATGGCCGAGATTTGTGGTGAAAGAGTATCTGGGATTTCTTCGAAACCACTTTCACCAGAACTTTCATCGAGACGATGTGTTTTATAAGTATCGATCAAGTCAACACGCCACTGTGGTCGCCAATCTGTATCCCAAGCGAAAACTATTTGCTCTGCCGGATTATCTTTAACGAACGTTGAAGCCATATCCAGAAAACCGCGAACTGCTCCAGAAGGTGTTCCATCAGGTGCCTTTATGCTCTCGGGCACAGCGAAGAAAGCGCGATAGTACATCGTTGCGGTATCAAAATACAATCCTTTGGCTACCAAGAGACAACCCCACGATCTATGAGTTCACGAGCTTTAAGACAGTTGCGCGAAGTTGTTGAGTCGTCACTAGCTACCGCAATTTGGCCAAGAATGTCATTAACTTGTTTTGCCCAACGAACGAAGTCACCGGGCTGTAAATCAGAATTTCGAAGAACTTTACTTAGCGCTTGGCCTTTTGCCCATTTCGATATCGGCCAAATAAATCCAGCATCAGCTTCACGCAAATAACTCAACTTGTGCTGAGACTCGATGTCTTTAATGTCTCCCCATAGTTCAAACATTTCAAAAATTGCATCACCAAGTGCACCTTCTGGGAGAACTGGAGGCTCAACTTCATCTTTCCTAGATTCGAAAACTAAAATACTTACCGCACTGGCAAGTTGGGCTGGTTCTAGTTCCTTAAATAATCCCGCTTTGAGCGCTTCAGCCGTAAGTAAGTCAAGCTCCGAATAGATTCGGCCTAGCATCTGACCATGTGTTGTGACTTTTAAATCGTTACCATCGCCACTTAGGTAACCCAATTGAAGTAATACTCCACATATTCGATCAAATTCTTTTGAGATAGATGTCGTTTTATTTGAAATTTGGTCTTCGAGTTTGTCAATGTCTCGGTTACTCAAATGTATTCGGTCATACCATCGGGCATGAACTTCACGTTCATCACAGCCATGACAAGGGTGAGTTCTTAAATTTTTTCGCAGGCGAGTTAACTCAACATCTTGCGAGACAGTACTTTCTTTGACTGGTCGGTTCTCTTTAAGTACTCGGTTGAATTTACTTAACTCGGCTGATACCCATTTACGAGTCTTAACATTTCTGGTGTCGAACTTACTTGGCAACGCGATGGCACCACAGATTTGTGTGCCAGGATTGAAATCCGATGTTGAGATCCGTTTTGCTTGCCCACTTGCACTAATCACTCTTGGTCTGGGATCCTGCAAATCTCTTGCTTCATCAAGCACTAGTGCCGGGATGCTCTGTCGACGTCCATCGCTAATTGATATAACGTCACCTCGACGCAAACTATTTAGAAAATCTGTAGCGTCCTTTCTTATGGCACGATTACCATCACGGAAAGCTGTTTTTTCCAGATCCGATATCTGCCAACGGATTTTCATGTACTGCTCGAAATCTCCAAGGTGACATTCCATCGCGCCTTGATAGCCGTCAACAGCCTCTTGAGTTAATTTAATTTTGGTTGCTAAACCAACTACAGAACGATCGGCTTGGAATTGAGCGAATGATGACTCAAGTAACTCTTTGGAACGTTTTACTCCAAATTCAGCAATCAAATTTACGGCCATGTTGTAACTAGGTCGGAAACTCGATTTCAGTGGATAAGTTCGATTGCTGGCTAACCCGGCTAGTGAAGTTGGATCTATTTCTTGGTGCCACACCACAACAGCATGACCTTCGAAGTCAATCCCACGGCGTCCTGCGCGACCAGTAAGTTGCGTGTACTCCCCCGGCGTTATCGGTGCGTGCACACTGCCATTCCATTTAACTAATTTTTCAAGTACCACACTTCGTGCCGGCATGTTTATTCCCAGCGCAAGTGTTTCAGTAGCAAAAACAACTTTAACTAAACCTTTTTGAAATAGATCCTCAACTACTTCTTTGAATGCTGGCAACAATCCCGCATGATGTGCAGCTATTCCGCGTTCAAGTGAATCGCGCCATTGAGCGAAACCTAGAATCCGCAACTCCTCTATGTCAGCTGATTCAAATGCATGATCGACTAATCCACGGATTTGAAGTTGTTCGTCTTTATTGGTCAAAGCCAGACCTGCGGCTAAGCATTGACTTACTGCGTCATTGCAAGCCGCCCTGGAAAAAATGAATGTGATTGAAGGTAATAGGTCGTTTCGAGCTAATTCTTCAATAACTTGAACTCTTGAAGGGGTTAACCGACTATGAAAGCGATTACGACCGCGGTTGAATCTTTGATTTGACTTTTCATTTTGGGAAATTCTAAGTAGTTCACGATTAACTTCACCTTTACTGAACAAATCATGCAGTTCATCACCCACCATGACGTGTTGGTGTAATGGCGTTGGCCGGAGTTCTTCAACAACAACCTCGGTGTCACCGCGAACAGCTTGTAACCATTCGCCGAACTCTTCAGCATTACTTACTGTTGCACTCAGCGCTACTACTTTTACTTGTTTTGGAAGGTGAATGATGACTTCTTCCCAAACTGCTCCGCGGTTTCGGTCAGCTAGATAATGAACTTCATCCATTACAACGTGAGAGAGATCCTTTAAATCTCTTCCTTCGTACAACATATTTCTTAGTACTTCGGTAGTCATAACAACAATTGGTGCGTCGCCATTAATACTGTTATCACCGGTTAGCAACCCAACATTTGCAACACCAAATTCACTAGCAAACTCTGTAAATTTTTGGTTTGAAAGTGCTTTGATTGGCGTCGTGTAAAAACATCGCGACTGCTTAGCTAGCGCCACATAAACTGCAAACTGTCCAACAATAGTTTTTCCAGCGCTCGTTGGAGCAGCAACCAAAACGCTTTTATTCGCCTGTACGTGTAAGCAGGCATCAATTTGAAACTGATCTAGTGGATACGGTCTGGATTCTTGAAATTCACCAAAAGTTGTGTGCTTTAAAGCAGTTCTCGCTTTGGCCGCGGCATACATTTCGGCCGGCGATAATTCCATACCTACAGACTAAATGTTAATTGGGACCTTCAATTGCAAGCGCGCAGGTAAGCAGGTGAACACTGCAGGGCCGGTCCCGATTCGTTCACCGTCAGCATAGATTGGGTACTCTTGTCCGCTGATTGAGATAGCTGAAGTCTCATCGACAGCAACTGCTGGATGAAATATGTGATTGCCGCTGAAAACTTTCGGTAAAACTCTAACTAGAGTGCGCCGTTTTACGGATTTAACGATTGAGCAAGTGAATAGTCCATCAGCCATGTCGGCTGCTGGCGTAATGCACATGCCACCGCCATACGATGATGTGTTGCCAATTGCAATAAGTGAATATTGACCAGATTCTGAGCGATTGTTGTAATTTATATCAAGGGTTAACGGATGTAAGTCTTTTAATTCACCAAATACCGACCACAGATACTTAGCTGTACCGTTTGGTCCTTTTAACTTATTTGCTCTTTCATTCACCTGTGCATCAAAACCACAGGAGGCTACCGCACCGTAATAATGAACAGTTCCATCGGCTAATTCAATTCTTCCAATGTCCACGTTCAAGACTTCATTGCTGTTTAAAGTCTCAAGTGCTTTCTCTAATTTTTGTACTCCAATATGACGAGCAAAATCATTGCCGGTACCCATAGGTAGCACAGCAAAAGTAACCGGTAAATCTATAGCTGCATTAAGGGCAAGATTCACTGTGCCGTCTCCACCGCAGGCAACTAATGTGATCGGCTCATGTTTAGCAATTAGCGCAACTAGTTCTGAGCGTAAATCGCTTATCTCGTGACTCATTAATTGCTGTGCACCTGAGGCTTTCAATCCTGCAATTACGCGGCGATGTTTTTTACTGTGCATAGCTGCAGGTTTAATTAGCAAGGCGAACATAGTACGACTTTAGTAAATTACAGATCAGATTGTGTTGAATCTGACCACTGATCAGTTCCAGATTTTTTTAATTTTCTTGCTCGTCGTCGATCGTTGATCAAAGCGACAGTTAAAGCGATACCTGAAAGTAATATCATTGGCATTGCTACAAAAGTCATACCGACCGGATCACCATTTGGCGTGGCCACTGCACCAAATACAAAACTGCTTAGAATTAACCATCGCCAAGAGTGCGCTATTTTCGCACCAGTTAAAATTCCAACAAAATTCAGAAAAACCAAAATCAGTGGTAAAAGAAAACCGATTCCAAAAAATATCGTCAATTGTAAAAAGAATGAGAGATAGGCATCAACACTTGTTACGTTTGAAACTTCTGCAGGCGTGAACTCAAATAGAACTCGCAACATACGTGGCATAACGTAATAAGCAAGCGCAACTCCAGCAAGAAATAGCGGGGTTGCGATACCGGCAAAAATATAAGCCCATTTTTTCTCAGATCCGTGTAACCCAGGTGCGATAAATCGCCAGATTTGATAAAGCCAGATTGGAGATGTCAAAACTATAGCCGAGGATAGAGAAACTCTAAGTTGAAGAGAAAAACCACTTGTTACACCAGTTAAGGCGAGAACGGCTTGATCGCTGGCAATCTGATCGAATGGTTTACGAATTACCGCAAAAATTGAAGCGAATTGCTGCCAGACACTAATGGTGCCGACCAAAATAGCTAACGCACTTTTAACTAGACGATTTCGTAATTCCCTTAAGTGATTAGAAAGCGTCATAGCTGATGACGCAGAAACCATGGTTCTAGATATCCTCGGTTGGTTTATCTGTCGAATTTTTCTTGGAACCGTTATCCATTTCGGATTTAAAAATGCGGATCGATCGACCCACGCTGCGCGCAGCATCAGGAAGACGTTTGGAGCCGAAAAGAACGATAACTAAAAGCAACAGAATAATCGCCGCTGGCGAATCAAATAGTGCACGCATTTGGATCTCCCATTTAAATCATTTACTTGATTTCTCTTAACTAAATTGATTTTACGCACTCTTATTAAGGATATGCCAGTTATCTATACGTTCATTGACTAATTGCAGCAATTCTCTGGGGCTTTGTCCCCGAATCTCGCCTGCACTTGCCAAAATCTCCCCCGCAATCCAATTTAGGTCATGTACCCCGATAACTAGTTCAATCAATTCATCTAGAACAATTCGTTTACTAAGCACAATCTGGG
The DNA here is from genome assembly GCA_903951185.1 of uncultured Actinomycetes bacterium. Classification (GTDB taxonomy): domain Bacteria; phylum Actinomycetota; class Actinomycetes; order S36-B12; family UBA5976; genus UBA5976. The sequence continues at coordinate 273 of CAJBBC010000056.1, read as the reverse complement.
GATCGAATTCCAACGCCATCCGTTTAGAGCAAATTAGAGTTACTTCAATCGGACCCTTTGGACTTAATGGCGATGATGATGATCGCTGCTGTTGAGTGGTTTCGGAAGCTTGGATATTCATAATTCGGTCCAGTCTAAAGAGTCGATAATCTTCAGATTTCAGACACCATGCAGTGAAAAAAATTTGATCATTATTGATGACTATCTCTTTAGGTTCAATTTCGCGAGATGAAATAGACCCAGTATTAACATTCGCGTAGTCAATGGAGACAT
>CAJBBC010000055.1 GCA_903951185.1 uncultured Actinomycetes bacterium | reverse complement strand
TCCATATTGAACCGTTGGTATTCCTGATTTAGTTAAAAGTCTTAAATCAGATCCATATGGAGCACCGTAAATATCAGGCGCACTGCCAAATTCATTTTGATGCGCTTCTTGCAAAGCGGAGACAACTTTCGAAGATAACTCAGTATTTCCCGGTGCAAACATCCCGCCTGACCATTCAACCAAAATTGGATGCTCGACTAGCCAAGGATCTATCGCGCACATTCCAGCAATAGTTTTTTCAAAAATCGCTTTGGCTTGCTCTACAGTTTCATCCGGACGAACCCCTAGCCGACCTTCAGCAACTAGTTTGCCTGGCACACTTGAAGACCAATCCCCGGCTTGAATGGTTCCAATTGATAACGCGAACGGGTAATTCCAGCGTTCAAAAATTGCATCTGGATTAGCGTTGCGTTCCATTTCAAGTTTTTGCAATGACTCATAAATAGGTAGAAACTTCTCAAATGCACTGACACCTTCAGATTTACGAGAGGCATGCAATGACTTACCAGTCACAGTTAAACGGAAAGTTAAAGCGCCAGCATTGGATGGAATAATTGCCAAACTCGTCGGTTCAGGAATAATACAAAAATCAGCCTTCAGCCCAGCTTGTATTAACCCGAAAGCACCAAGTCCACCATCTTCTTCGCCACAAACACTAGCCAGGGTTACCCGACCTTTTGTGATGCCATCAACTGACATCACGGCAAGAACGGCTTCCCAAGCAGCCGCAAGGCCAGCTTTCATGTCGCATGTGCCCCGTCCACGCATAATTCGATCGCCGTTAACTGTTTCAATTCGAGCTGAAAAAGGATCATTATTCCACGCTTCAATGTCACCAATTGGAACCACGTCAGTATGTCCAAGTAACAAAATATGCGGACCATTGTCATTACCAAATGTTGCAGTTGTGCAGGCTGCCTTAGTTCGCACCACTTCTTCACCTGGATAGTCAACATGTGCGCGAAGCTTGGCTAAATCTAAATCATGAAAAGTTGAGTGCAATCCTTGTCCACTCCAGGCTTGGTGCAAAGCGTGGGCAATTTCAAACTCTTCATCCGTACCGTCGACACTTGGATTTTTGATTAGGTCAGCAAGATTCTGCTCAAGCCTAGTTTGATCAATTGCCGCTAAGGCAGTTTCAACTAAAGTCATGAGTAAACCATAATCAAATTTGTTCTAAATGGTTGGGACTAAATAGACCAGCCATAGCACGCTTCTGTCCATGCAAAATTAAGTTAACTAAATTCGTCCTAGATTCACCGGGTGCGCCGAATTCAACGGAACGAAGGCCATTTACAACAGGAAACATGACCTAAAGATACCTGATTTCAATGCGATTACTCGGAATGAAATTTTATGAAATATGGTTGAAAATAGTACTAATCGCATTTGCCACTTCAAGGAGTAAGAATGTACCCGGCTCGAGATCTATACACAATGGTTGTGCCACCTGCTGATGAATTTAGCGATGGCGTAAGCACTGGCATAGTTTTAGTTCATGGCTTAACTGGTTTCATGGATGCCGGTGGTGGCGGTCGACTTGCCGTAAAACATATTCTTGATCACTTGGAACATCGCCCAGTTGCGTATTTCCATATCGACATGCTCTATGACTACCGAGGGCGTCGTCCAAAAACTATTTTTGATTCTGATCACTACGAATCGATGGATCTACCACAAATCACACTTAGTGAAGTGACTGATGCTGAAGGTAACAAATTCTTATTGCTACATGGTGTCGAACCAGACTTAGGTTGGCAAAGCGTAGTTCGTAGTGTTGTTGATTTAGTTAGGACCTATGGCGTTCGACTAACTGTTGGAATTCATGCAATTCCATGGCCAGCACCGCATACGCGGCCAATTGAAATTACTGCGCATTCGAATGATCCTGATCTAATTGGTACGCATCAACCGTGGGTTGGCCAAGTTGAAATCCCTGGAAGTATGAGTGCATTACTTGAATTGAACTTAAGCCAGTCAAAGATGCCAGCTATGGGTTATGCAGCACATGTGCCACATTATTTAGCAGCTACTGACTATCCGAAAGCAGCAGTTGCGCTTCTTGATCAAATCGCTCTGGCGACTGGGTTAGTTATCCCTCGTGACGAATTGCGCACCGCTGCAATAGCAATGGATGAGGACTTGGACCGCCAAATTGAATCTGTTTCTGAAAATATTGAAGTTGTTTCAAGTTTAGAAACTCAACATGACAATTTAATGCAATCCAGGCACGAATTGACTGCTGATGGTCAATTAGTTAGCGGCGAAGAACTCGCAGCGAGCTTTGAGCAATATCTTGCTGAGATAGATGAAAAAGGCGAAACCGAAAGTTAGTTAACGACTCTCGTCTGGAAATACCAATGTTCCAGGTTCAAGCTTTACCCCTGCTCCAATTTGGGCTCGTTCTGCAATGACAGTGTCAACAATTTCACAACCACTTGAAATATTTGCTCCTGTACTAACTATTGAGTTTTTAATCTGAGTGTCTGTACCGACTTCAACATCAGCAAAAATAACACTGCCAGTTATGATTGCGTTCGCTCCAACAATCGCGTGATGACCGATATAAGTACCACCAGTAATTAAAGCGCTGCTGTCTACTTTTGCAGTTGGTTCGATTAAAGCCTCCCCTGTTCGACCTTTAAGTAATGGCGAAGGAGCTATCCCTCGAACTAAATCAGCCGAACCTTTTGCAAACGCAAGCGGAGTCCCAAGGTCGAGCCAATAACCATCATCAACAACACCGATAACTTTTGCGTTGCTACTTAATAGTTCAGGAAAGGTTTCGCGCTCAACTGATACTGGACGATCACTCGGGATTTGATCTATGACTGAGCGTTTAAAAATATAACAGCCAGCATTAATTTGATCAGTTACTAGTTCTTCTGGAGTTGTTGGCTTTTCTCGGAATTCAATCACTCTGCCATCGGCATCCGTTGGTACTAAACCATATGCTCGTGGATCTTCAACTCGAGTTAAATACAAGGCAACATCAGCATCTGCAGTGCGCCACTTTTGAACAAGTGCAGAAATGTCTAATCCAGTTAATACGTCCCCATTAAAGACAATCACCGGGTCTTCACCGCTGCTAATTAAGTGGCTGGCTGCATTTCTAATCGCACCACCAGTGCCAAGTGGTTCGCTTTCAACGGCATAAATTATTTCAATCCCAAATTTTTCACCATGACCGAAATATTCTTCAAAAACTTCGGCTCGGTATGATGTGCCAAGTACTATGCGCTCTACGCCTGCTTCTTTAGCTCTGGCGATTTGATGTTCGGTACATGCATACCCAGCAACTGGCAACATCGGTTTTGGTGTAGAGATAGTTAATGGACGTAGTCGGGTACCTTGTCCACCAACTAACAGAATCGCTTCAAGCACTTATCTACCTTATGCCAGACACTAAATGGTAATTATTTGCGTCACTTTTTCGGCTTCAACCGCAGATTCCGAAATATCAATTCCATCAATTAGGACCACAGAATTTTCGGTTAGAGCTGGGATTAGCGCTTGAAAGACTAAACTTTCTAAATTTGAGTTTTTAAGTACTAAGCCGAAACGTCCAGTTATCGCGGAGTTAATTGCTCGCTCAATTAACTCCGCTTGGTCAATTGTTTGGTTTTTATAAATTACGGCAGGGTCATCTAGCGAATGACTAGGTGCAAAATAATCCCCATGGCTCCTGACTTCAAGTGAGACATTCTCACAAATGGGAGCTACCCCTTTTTCGGGCATCCCGAATGGATCT
>CAJBBC010000054.1 GCA_903951185.1 uncultured Actinomycetes bacterium | reverse complement strand
GCTTTTCCGCCGCTGATCCGCCGACTTAAATATTTAATGGTGCCAGTTTATGATTCAGTTTTAGTTACTGAGCCGCTTAATCAAGAACAGCGAGCCAGTATTGGTTGGGATGAATACCAGGGGATTAGTGACTCTGGTAATCAATTCCACTATTACCGACCAACTGAAGATGGCTCAATCCTTTGGGGTGGCTATGACGCGACTTATAACTGGCGCAGCGGATTTGGCGCTGACTATGAGCGCACTGTTGATTCGTGGGTAAAAATTGGGAATCACTTCTTCGAAACTTTTCCGCAGTTAGAGGGTATTAAGTTTTCACATGCCTGGAGCGGCGCGATTGATACTTCAACTAGGTTTAGCGCCTTTTGGGGTCAGACTATGGGTAAAAAACTTGCTTATGTTGCTGGGTACACCGGCTTAGGTGTGGGCGCCTCAAGATTCGGTGCCCAGGTAGCAATCGATTTACTATTCGACCGCGATTCGGACCGACGCAAATTAACTATGGTTAATTCAAAGCCAATCCCATTTCCACCGGAGCCATTCAGATCAGCTGGCATTAACTTCACCCGCTGGTCATTAGATAAAGCTGACCGAAATCAAGGTAAGCGGAATTTATGGCTACGTGGGTTAGACCGAATCGGAATGGGTTTCGATTCCTAATTCCAGTTACCTAGTGTGGCGTTTACAAGCCTTGGGTATCCGTCAGTCGTAACTGCCAAAATAAAACTATGACGCGTGAGCAACTTAATCGGCCAGTGGGCAGATCTACCCAAAATGCAGATGATGTGAATTGTCATATTTTGCATATTGATATGGATGCTTTTTACGCCTCAGTTGAAGTCCGCGATAATCCAGAATTTGTGAATCAGCCAGTCATAATTGGTCACTCAGCTAGTCGGGGTGTTGTTCTTTCCGCAACTTATTCAGCGCGCAAACTTGGTGTGCATTCGGCAATGCCAATGTCTAGAGCTATGCGGTTAGCACCTAACGCCACCGTACTCGAACCCAATATGGAAAAGTACTGGGAAGTTTCTGAAGAAGTTATGTCGATATTTTCAGATTTCACTCCGCTAGTTCAACAACTTTCGGTTGATGAAGCTTTCCTTGATGTAGCTGGCGCCATTAAATTAATTGGCAGCCCAACAGTTATTGGCGAGCAAATAAGAAAACGAGTTTGGCAGGAGCAACGGATAACTTGTTCAGTGGGCGTGGCCTCAACTATGTTCGTTGCAAAGTTGGCTACTAATTTTGCTAAACCAAATGGCTTACATGTCGTACCTGCAAACGAAGTTCTGGAATTCCTACATCCACTGCCAATTACAGCGCTATGGGGAGTTGGCGCAAAAACTGCTGAACAATTACATCGCCTGGGACTTAGGCATGTTTCCGATATTGCAAATACTCCACTTAAAACTCTATGTCGCGCTCTTGGTGATTCTTTGGGTCAACATTTACATGATTTAGCTTGGGGGCGTGATCCACGCCAAGTAACTGTCGAGCACGAAGACCAAAGTATTGGCGCTGAGCGCACTTTCGATTTTGATTTACAAGATGGCGAAGAGATTACAACTCACATTCTGGAATTAAGTAATAAAGTTGCCCGGCGGCTTCGCGATGCTCAATTAACTACAAAAACAGTTTCAATCAAAGTTAAGTTCTCAGATTTTTCAACAATAACTCGAAGTCGCACTTTAGATACGCCAACAGATTTGAGTACTGACATTTATCAAGCCGCAAAATACCTTTTTGAAAAATTGAAATTAGAGCGAACTAAAGTCCGATTAGTAGGCGTTCGGGCTACTGGCTTGGCCCAAGATGCCCCAATCCAACTAGCCCTATCAACCCGGGAAACTGGTTGGCGGGAGGCCGAACTAGCGCTAGATAAAGTCGCTCAGAAATTTGGTAATAGCGCTGTTCGCCCAGCTAGGCTTTTCCGCGCAGACCAGGATCCGGTTACCGAAAATGACTAGAAACCTTGAGAAAAGGCCGATTTTGGGGGCTAACTGCGAGATTTGGCTAACCAAAGTATCCTTTAACCAGGAAGTAAATAACCTAGTTTGTAAGGGAGTTGTTGGCAGTGGCCCTATCCGATCATGAACAAAAACTCCTAGCTCAAATGGAGCAGGCTTTAGCTACTGAAGATCCAAAATTAGCTTCCACTTTGCGTACCCCGAGTTTGCGTGTCCGCACTCCGCGGAATATTTTTCTAGCCATCGCCTCAGTAGTGGCTGGCATTGCTAGTTTGCTAGCTGGGGTAATTACCTCGCTTCCACCACTAGGTATTTTAGGTTTCGTATTCATGGTCACCGGTTTATCGGTTGTCCTAAGTGGGGCAACTGCCTCGGGTTTAGCCAAAGCGACTAAACAACCAACGCAAAAAAATAAAACTTCATTTATGCAAGGTCTAGAAGAGCGCTGGGACCGTCGTAATAACGACTATTAAAATCAATTTCAATTTTGATTTTTGGCCCGACAAAAACACTAATCGTAAATCATCGAAATAAAGTAAATAGTTATGCGTAGATTTGCAAACTTTATATTTGGCTTACTAGCACTTCTTTTTGTTGCTTTCGCTGGCTATTCGTATTTAACTGAATTTATCGCCAAAGATCCATTAACGATTGAAACTGTTGATGGCCGGCCATTTATTACAGTTACTCAACCGCAAACTATTACCTACGCAGGCCCACTAGTTAACAGTGGCTATGACATTTCGCACCCGCAGTGTAAATCCGCTTTGCCCGGCAAGGTAGTTGGATTTGCGATTGTTGGACTAAATAAAGGAAAACCATTTAGTGAAAATCCCTGCTTTGAAAAGCAGTGGGCATGGGCAACTTCATACGATGCGGCAGCAATTTATATAAATACGGCCGATCCTGGTAAAGGTGATCCAGCGGCTTATGGTCAACGGATAGCTCGAGATACTTTAGATCGTTTAGCAAAATATAACGTGAGCACCCAGATTCCAATTTGGCTAGATGTGGAAACTTTAAACACATGGACTACACCAGATCGAGCAGTTTCTGTACTTACTGAGGCAATGCACTTATTAGCTGAAGCTGGTTACCACGTTGGAATTTACTCAACAACTGCGCATTGGTTTGAAATTACATTGAATGCAAAGCTTGGGGTACCAACTTGGCGAGCGATCGGTAAATTCTCCGATGTACCAACTGGGGTAGCTGCCGCTAAAGCTGCCTGCACCCAAGCTGGCATAGCTGGCACAATTCCAGGGATAGTTCAATTTGTGGCAACTGTTGATGGCGTCACTTTAGATCGCAACATACTTTGTACTGATCCCAATGGGCTGGTTGGCGCTCAGTAAGTAGCCGAATTCTTTAAAAATTCAAGTAATTCCTTGGCACCCACTTTCATCCACCATTAAAATCAGGCAATTTAGCCAAAAAATGTGAAAATTGTGAAAATTGGGGCTTTTGACTGGTTGACAGTGGAGCAAAATGGAGTAATCTGGTCTAACTAGGTGGCTCGGGGAAGGGCTACCACTGGTTTTGGAGGTAATGCCATGTTTCTGGGCACACATACTCCAAAGCTGGATGAAAAAGGCCGTTTAATTCTGCCGGCTAAATTC
>CAJBBC010000053.1 GCA_903951185.1 uncultured Actinomycetes bacterium | reverse complement strand
GAATACTCACCTTTAACCATTAAGGTAAACATTTCCTCATGTGTAGGTGCTAATAGATAGTCACCTTTTTTGCGATCTTGTAATCTAAATAAGTTATCGCCGTATTCAGTCCAACGATTTGTGGCTTCATAAGGTTCGCGTGGAAGTAAGCCAGGAAAATGAACTTCTTGGAAACCGGCTTTATCCATTTCTTCGCGAACAACACGTTCAATATTTCGGTAAACCAGGTAGCCAAGTGGCAACCAACTGTAAATACCAGGAGCCAGGCGACGAACGTAACCACCGCGGGCAAGTAATTTATGGCTCGGTACTTCAGCGTCCGCTGGATCCTCACGAAGAGTTCGTAGGAACAGGGTGGACATACGTAGCACTGGAAACTCCTTGGATTACTTAAGTTCTAATCCTAATGAAGAGGTCTCGGAATTAGGCAATTTAACTACTTGAACTGGCTGACTTAAAAATGGATTGTGGCGAAGGTATCTATTTGCTCAAAACCAACCCGCAAATAAGTTGCAATGGCTGGCTTATTGAAATCATTCGCATATAAAGATGCAGTGCCAGCAATATCATCCAGAACAAATCGCACAACTGCGGCCATTGCTGAAGCAGCTAAACCACTTCCTCTAAATTCTGGTGCAATCCAGACACCTTGTATTTGGGCTACGTTGTTTCCGATTGTGCCTACTTCAGCTTTGAAAATAACTTTCTCATTTTCAATTCGCACAAAAGAATGACTTTGCGAAATAATTTCAGCCACTCGATTTCGATAAGTGGAGCCAGTACCTGGACCAATCGGGCTCACCCCAACTTCTTCAGTGAACATCGAAACACAAGCTGGAAAAAGTAATTCTAAATCTGCAGTTGTCGAATATCTAACTTGCTCATCAATAGGGATTAAAGATCGTTTACTAATCGCCATTAACGGTTGGTTCGGTCGAATTTCTCGAGCACTACCCCAGTGCGATTCAAGTTTTCCCCAAAGTGGAAGTACTTCATCAGCTGGACCCGTGATTGAAGAACTTCGTCGTCCCATTTTTTTCAAAACAGGTAGAAACTCTTGCCGCGAAAGCTCAGTGGTATTTATCGGTATTAAATTCGCGCCAAGAAATAAGGCGGACTCTAAATTCCCGTCCACAAAGAAACCAAGGATGTCTGGATAGGCCGGACGCTTCATCCCAAGCCGAGTTAATTCGAGACGAGCACCGATGAAACATTGTCGAATTGGATCGCGATCAGCGATGGCTATTAATTGGTTTACAGTTTGGTCGTCAATCTGGCGTATTTCGTGAGCCATGTTATTTAACAGAAACTACTGGTTCGCCTTTTTCTTCCATCTGAGCGGCAAGTTTCATAGCTTCTTCAATTAAAGTTTCAACGATCTGGGCTTCCGGAACAGTTTTAATTACTTCGCCTTTAACAAATATCTGTCCTTTGCCATTTCCACTGGCCACACCTAAGTCAGCTTCACGCGCTTCGCCGGGGCCGTTAACTACGCAACCCATTACAGCAACACGCAATGGAACTTCTAAACCTTCTAATCCTGCAGTTACCTGTTCGGCAAGTGTGTAAACATCAACTTGCGCACGACCACATGATGGACATGAAACAATTTCGAGTCCCCGTTGACGTAAATTCAATGACTCAAGTATTTGATTGCCAACCTTAACTTCTTCAACCGGCGGTGCAGATAGTGAAACTCGAATTGTGTCACCAATTCCGTCACTAAGAAGTGCACCAAATGCAACTGCAGACTTAATAGTTCCCTGAAAAGCTGGACCAGCTTCAGTTACGCCTAAGTGCAATGGGTAGTCACATTGCTCGGCAAGTAACCGATATGCCGCAACCATAACAACTGGGTCGTTATGTTTGACTGAAATTTTAATGTCACGGAAACCATGTTCTTCGAAAAGTGAACATTCCCAAAGCGCAGATTCGACCAGTGCTTCTGGTGTGGCTTTGCCATATTTTTCTAGTAAGCGCTTATCAAGCGATCCAGCATTTACACCGATCCGAATTGGAATACCAGCGTCACCGGCTGCTTTGGCAATCTCTTTAACTTTGTCATCAAACTGTTTAATATTTCCAGGATTAACTCGAACTGCAGATACGCCTGCGTCAATCGCTGCAAAAACATATTTTGGTTGAAAATGAATATCCGCAATTACTGGAATGCTACTTTTCTTTGCTATTTGTGAAAGCGCATCAGCATCGTCTTGGCTTGGTACAGCTACCCGAACTATTTGGCAACCAGAAGCAGTAAGTTCTGCAATTTGTTGCAACGTTGAATTCACGTCTGAAGTTAAAGTAGTCGCCATCGATTGAACACTAATCGGGGCATCGCCGCCGATCTCAATTGGATGCGAGTGGTGTTTCAAAATTATTTTGCGACTCTTCCGGCGCGGTGCCAAAACCGGTGGTGGCAGTGCGGGAAGCCCTAAGTTAATCGACATAGTTCTATTATCGGGTACAAATGTGATTCATGGTTGGTCGGCTCTAGAAGAGGTTTAGCGGTTTAATCACGTCAGCCAGCATCACCACAAGTGACATGGCAAGGATGAACAGTGTTGCCACATAGGCAACTGGCAACATCTTGGCCGTATCGACCGGTCCTGGATTAGGTTTACCCAGCACCTTGGCAACAGTTTTACGCAGTCCTTCATATAGCGCTCCAGCTATGTGACCGCCATCAAGTGGCAATATT
>CAJBBC010000052.1 GCA_903951185.1 uncultured Actinomycetes bacterium | reverse complement strand
TGGATGCTAGAAAATCAGGAAGCCATCGTCGCAATTCACGAAGATAGTCCGATTTACATAGAGCTTCCAGCAAATGTTGAACTAACTGTGACTTACACTGAACCCGGCCTACAGGGCGATCGTTCGAGTGCAGGTTCAAAACCGGCAACTCTTGAAACTGGAGCGGAGATTAAAGTTCCGTTGTTTATCGAAACTGGAACTAAAGTAAAAGTTGATACTCGCGATGGTTCTTATCTAGGCCGAATTAACTAATCAGGAATTAACTTAAAAATGCGTACTAGATCTAAAGCGCGACAACGCGCAGTTGAAGCCCTTTTCGAAGCGGAACAACGCGGTGTTTCAGTTTCAGATGTATTTTCAAGAAATCCAGAAGTGAATGACTACGCAATTGAAATAGCCCAATTAGTTGAACTCAATAACGTGCGAATTGATGAACTTATTTCGACTTACAGCCAAGATTGGCAAATATCCCGAATGCCAGCTGTTGATCGAGCAATAGTACGGATTGGGGTAGCAGAGCTGCTCTACCGATCTGAATTAGAAACTGGTGTAGTTATATCTGAAGCAATGGAGATTGCGCAGAATTTAAGTACGCTAGAATCAGCCAAATTCCTAAATGGTTTGCTATCAAATATTGGTGCTATCCGCAGTAACTTGAGTACGCTTTAGAAGTTTTCACGAATCGCGTTCAATTAGCTGCTGTGACGAAGACAGCTAGCAAGAGTTACCGAATGTGCCCTAGGTGGGATTCGAACCCACACTGAACGGTGTTTGAGACCGCGCTCTCTGCCAGTTGGAGTACTAGGGCGTGCCACACTAGATTATCGGGTTTATTTCTAGGACCTAACCGTAGGCTTTACTAGTAGCAACAAGAATTTATTCCCACCAAATATGGGGACTGAAATAGGAAGTTGGAATTCAAATTAGAATTTGGACTATTCCAAACGCACTAAGTTTTCTTCGGTTACTTGGTGTTCCTTATTTTTTTTGGCTGATAGTCGGACCGCAAGCTGACGGATTGGCTCTTCTTGTACTTGTGGTTAGCGCTTTCACAGACTGGCTAGATGGTTATTTAGCCAGACGACTCAATCAATTCAGTCGCTTAGGCGAACTGATGGATCCGTTAGCTGATCGCCTTTATGTATTTGCAGCTTTAGTTGCTTTGTACATTCGAGATATTATTCCGATCTGGGTAGTAATTCTCTTGTTAGCTCGGGATTTATTGTTAAGCCTTTTGCTAATTTATCTGAAGCGTTTTGGGATCAACGGTTTACCGGTGCACTTTGTAGGTAAAGCGTCGACAATGAATTTACTTTACGCTTTGCCACTTTTATTACTCGGAACTTTCGATGCCATGCTCGGAACCATATCGATTGGGGCAATTGCACACAATATAGGTTGGGCCTTTTTGATTTGGGGGATCGCGATGTATTGGTATGGCGCAGCCCTTTACTTTAAACAAGTGCGTGAATTGAAGTTGTGATGACTGCCCAACTAGATTCGCTCTTTGCTGATGCAATAACGCCCGATTATGAAAAGGGCCAGGAACGAAAAATCGGGACCTCAAGAGTGCTAGCTGCAATTTTGGGATCCACCATTGTTACTTTCTTACTTGGCGTCGCCATAGTAGATGCAAGATCCAGCGCATCCGACTACCGAATTACTACAAATGCATTATTTGAACGAGTTCAGGACACTAATGTTCGGGTAGATGCATTAGTAGCCGATGTGCAACAATCTTCTCGCGATTTACAATCTGCTGAGCAAGCAGTACTAGCCGGAACATCACTTGGCGATCAAGCTATAACTCGACTTAACCAGCTTCGAATAAGTGCGGGGTTCACTGAAGTTAGTGGACTTGGAGTGAGCGTCTTACTAGATGATGCAATTGCCGCAGTACCCACTCGACAAAATGAGGTGTTATCGGGACGGGTAGTTGATAGCGATTTGCAAATGGTGGTTAATGGCTTGTGGCAAGCCGGCGCAACCTCCGTTTCGATAAACGGTCATCGACTTACAAGTAATTCAGCTATCCGTTCGGCTGGTGAAGCAATTTTAGTTGACTACCGTCCATTAGTTAGGCCTTATGAAGTAATCGCAATAGGTAAGAATGCAGATGCGTTGGCAGGACGGTTTAGGGAAAACCAAGCCGGACTCTACCTTGAGCAATTAGAAGCAAGGTACGGCGTATTCTGGGAACTGAAAACTGTTGGTCAAGTTACGCAACCAGCGGCAACATCTAGTTCAATCGGAGGAAGTCTTTGATTCCAGCTCTGGGTTTACTTATAGGAGTTGTTCTAGGTTTAGTACTTCATCCAACTGTCCCACTATGGATGCAACCATATTTGCCGATTGCGGTAGTGGCTGCCCTGGATGCTGTGTTTGGCGCTTTCCGATCCATCCTTGATGGTATTTTCAACGATCGCATCTTTGTTATTTCATTTCTATCCAATGTTCTAGTTGCCGCAATGATTGTGTTACTTGGTGATCAACTTGGTGTTGGGTCTCAAATGTCCACCGGTGTAGTTGTTGTTTTATCAATGCGAATTTTCGCCAACGTAGCCGCTATCCGACGTCATCTACTTAAGGCATAAATGGGTCAGCATACGAGTCCTAAACATCGCCCCGCACGAACTTCTGCAGATGCTGTTTATCGAATTAGAAATTCGCTACGCCCGCAGATTAGTAGAACTCAAAGTGTTATTACTGGAATTTTTTTAATACTTGGCTTTACAATCACAGCGGCCATTCAAGATAATCAGGCTGATACTTTACTTTCAAACACCCGGCAGAGCGACTTAGTAAATGTGCTAGATAATCTGGCGCAACGCGAGGCGCGTTTACGTCAGGAATTGATCAATCTTGAAGCAGATCGAGAGACACTTCTTGGTGGCGATGAATATGCAGCACTCAAATCCGCTAAAGATCGCGCTGCTGCGCTAGCTTTAATCGCTGGAACAGAAGCAGCAACGGGCGAAGGTATTTCCATCGCCATAAACGGCACTTTGAGTGCGGTTTCGCTACTTGATGCGATTCAAGAGCTACGCGATGCGGGTGCCCAATCTATCGAAATATCGGATCAGAGTTTAGAAGTCAGAGTTGTGGCAAGTACTTGGTTTGCAGATGACTCAGGCTCATTAACTATTTCAGGTGCTGTGCTGAGGGTTCCAATTCAAATTAAGGTCATTGGTGATGCCACAGTTTTGACACCAGCACTTGAAATCCCTGGTGGGCTGGTTGACACAATCACCTCAGCCGGCGGGACCGTAAAGATCACCGAATCTACCAATATTTCAATAAAATCAGTGGTACCTCTAACAACTGGTTAGCCATTCGTGTCGTATTCTTTACCTATGACAAATATTCCTGCAGATTTGAAATACACCGAAGAACACGAATGGGTAAAAATCATCGATGGTAATACCATCCGATTCGGTATTACAGATTACGCTCAAGACGCACTTGGCGACATTGTTTTCGTTGACCTGCCAAAAGTTGGTGCAGCAATCGAAGCTGGTAGCCCTTGTGGCGAGGTTGAGTCAACAAAAAGTGTGAGCGAAATTTATGCTCCGGTGGCTGGAAAGATAAGTTCGGTAAACAGTGTTGCTGAAACTAATCCAGAAACTTTAAACACTGATCCTTATGGAAATGGCTGGCTCGCAGACGTAACAGTCGATGATGCAAGTGCAGTAACTTCTTCATTATTAGATGCAGCTGGCTACAAAGCAGTTATCGGCGAATAAATGATTTGCTCGGCATGTGGTCAAGATCAACAAGAACAGGGTAAGCCATGTTCGAGTTGTGGTGTGGTGTTTTCGCTTTTTGAGGCAACCGGCGTAATTCCACTGGAAGAAAATGACACAACCGAAACTGCATTGACTGCAATTGCATCAGTTGGAAGCTTAGCTGTGGATGCAGCTGCACTAGTTGTTCGCAAAGGTCCGCTTGAGGGGATTCGCTTTGATTTAGTTGCCCGCGATGGTCAGTTAGTTACTGTTGGCCGTTCACCAGAAAGCAGTATTTTTCTTGACGATGTTACTGTTTCTAGAAAACATGCTTCGATTACAAAAGTTGGCGCTGATTGGCAAATTACTGATGCTGGTTCGTTAAATGGCACTTATGTAAACAAGTCTCGCGTTGAAACAAGTCTTTTACATAATAATGATGAGTTACAAATAGGTAAGTATCGTTTTTCTTTTCTGTCCGGAGCTAATTAATGACTGCGAATCAGCAGGCAAATCTCACCGGTGGGTTGAAGAGTATTGGTGAAGTAATTGAGCTTCTCCGAAATGAATTCCAAGACATTTCTATTTCCAAAATAAGATTTCTGGAATCAAACGGACTGCTGACTCCGCAGCGAACTGCCAGTGGTTATCGAAAATTTACGGTAGTCGACATCGAACAACTTAAATACATATTGCGGATGCAGCGGGACTACTTTCTGCCGCTAAAGGTGATTCGCGATCATATAGATGCCATGAATCGTGGTTTGGAGCCACCTGTGGTTGGAGATGTGGCACCCAAACCTCCAGCACTGCTTATGGATGTGGACAGTATTGTTAGCACTTCAACTGGCATGCGCTTAACTAAAGAAGAGTTAGTTGGCAATAGTGGCGGCAGTGCAGATTTCGTAGATGCATTAATTGAATATGGGATTATTAAAGTTACTACTTCGGGATACTTCACGGGTCTTGATCTGAATATCGCTCAGAAGTGCTTTGAACTTTCACAATTTGGGCTAGAGCCTCGGCATCTTAAAACTGTAGCAACGAGTGCATCACGTGAAGTCGAATTATTTACACCAATTTTAAAGAATGCCAGAAGCGGTAAGAATCCAGT
>CAJBBC010000051.1 GCA_903951185.1 uncultured Actinomycetes bacterium | reverse complement strand
TATCTCATCAGAGGCACTTTGGGTTACTTGGGTATTACTTCGGCGCGTTAAAGCGCGGCTAAATTATTTACTTAACGCTCTTTGCCAGCGCCAGTAATTCTTCAGCCAGTTTTGTGCCGGCCTCAGAGTCCGAAAGTCCAGCCAACATCCGCGAAAGCTCGTTAACTCGCTCGGAATCAGCCACCGCACTCACTGCCGACTTATGAAATTCATCGCCATCGAGTCTTGAAATCACTAAATGTTTATCTGCAAACGCAGCAACTTGAGGTAAATGGGTAACCACGATGACTTGGCTGGTCTTAGCTAGCTGCGCCAGGCGTTTACCAACTTCGACAGCTGCTGCCCCACCAACGCCAGCATCGACTTCATCAAATACGAAGGTTTCAATCGGGTCAGCTGCGGCTAAGACAACCTCGACGGCCAACATAATTCGACTTAACTCGCCACCAGATGCACCTTTTGCCACTGCAATCAACGGCGCCCCTGGCCGACTGGATAACCCAAGTTGCACATCATCAGCCCCGAACGGCCCTGGCTTTGCTTCGGTTATAACAAACTCAACTTTTGCCCCGGCCATGGCAAGTCCAGCCAACTCAGCACTAACCGCACTGGCAAAAGCAGTGGCTGCTTTGACACGAGCTTTGGTTAATGCGCCAGCTGCGCTCTTCAAGGCCGAAGTAAGTTCTTCAAGTTCAGCTTTTAACTGCGCAATAACCTCATCGCCGCCAGCAAGTTCGGCTTGGCGCGGACTATTTTCTTCAACCCAAGCCAATAGGTCAGCAACTTGGCCGAATTCTCGAGTTAAGGCTTTCAGTGCTGCCCGGCGATCTTCAACGTAAGCCAAACGACCTGGGCTTGCGTCAATTGCTGCGCTATAGGCACCTAAGTCGCCAGCTAGGTCGGCAGCCAATACTTCAAGTTCACGCAAGCGAGTAACAAACTCAACTAATTTAGGATCAAGTGCTTGTTCGTGTTCAAGTAATTTGCGAGCGGTCGCTAATACTGCGGCCACACTATTGCCACCTGATTCACCGCCAGTTAAACCCTCGACTGCTCCGTTAGCCACAGCCCAAAGTGATTCACTATGGGTTAATCGACTGGCTTCTTCACCAAGTTCAACGTCTTCATTAGGTTGAGGTTTAAGTAAATTAACCTGTTCGAGCACTCGAGTAATGCGCTCAAGTTCAGTCGCTCGTGTTCCAGCGTCAGTTGAGAGTAAATCTATGCGGAATTTTAAGGCTTTGCGCTTATCCCAAGTAACACGGTACTCATCGAGCGCTTTTGCCACCGGGCTTGCGCCAAATCGATCTAGTAAAAGTCGTTGTTGCTCACCTTTAGTTAGTCGGATTTGATCGCTTTGGCCATGCACAGCTATTAATGCCTCACCTAAGTCTGAGATAGTGCCAGCTGGCACCGAAACTCCCCCAGCGAATGCACGCGAACGACCGCCAGCATTAACTTGGCGAGACAAAATAACTAAACTCTCATCCAGTTCAGCACCTAACTCAGTCAGTGTTTTAACTAATTCGCCGGTCACAACCACATCGGCTTCAACGGTGGCTTGATCAGCGCCAGTTGAAATCATTGAACTATCGGATTTACCACCGAATAACAGGCCCAAGCTTCGAAAAACCATAGTTTTACCAGCACCGGTTTCACCAGTTAATACTGTGAATCCAGGTGAAAAATCCAAAACGGCATCGCGGATCACGCCAAGGTTTTTTATTCGGAGTTGTTCAAGCACGTATTTACCTTATTGCCGAAGGCCGACTATTTTGCCGAAGGCCGACTATTTTGCGCGCCAGCCATGGATTGGTAATTCAAATTTCGCCACTAGCCGTTGTGTGAACGGTGTCTGGTGAATTCGGGCCAATTGCACTGAATCTGGGTGGCGAACGACTTTAACTTGAGCGCCATCAGTCACATTCTTATTACGTCGTCCGTCTGCACTAACTATTACTGGACCTGAAATTACCTGAACTTCAATCAAAGACTTAGGCGAAACAACTATTGGTCTATTAAATAAGGCATGTGCACTAACTGGCACCACAAGTAGCGCCTCAACTTCTGGCCAAACTACTGGTCCACCTGCACTAAAAGCATATGCAGTTGATCCGGTAGGCGTTGCGCACAAAAGACCATCACAATTCCATTGGGATAACGGATGACCGTCAATACTTACTAATAAGTTCGCCATATTTTCATTACTCTGGCGTTCTATAACTACTTCGTTAAGCGCCCAAGTAGTCCAACTATCACCAGTTTCTGGTTGCACAGTAATGGCTAGTGCAGTTCTTGATTCAACTGTCCAGGCTTTATTGACTACAACTTCAATTACCGTCTTGATTTCTTCTGGTTCTGCTTCAGCTAAGAAACCAACATGACCTAAATTAACGCCAAGTACTGGCACATTATGTTCGCGCGCAATTTCAACACCACGCAAAATTGTGCCATCGCCACCAAAAACAATAACTAGTTCGCAACCAGCTGCATTAGTTGCGTGTTCAATACCGTCAATACCTAAATTTGCTACATCGGTTTCAGCAACTAAAACTTTAATTCCATTTTTAATTAAACCGCGAGCAGCTTCACGCGCAACATCAAGCGCATTTGGTCGGGCGGCGTGCACAACGAATAGCACTTTGCGATCATTGCTCACTGCGGGCCCTCCTCTACAGCTTTAGTTATTGCAGAAAAATTCGGAGCTGGTGCACTTCGGTTTAACCACAAGAAATACTCAACATTTCCCGAAGGTCCTGGTAGCGGACTAGCCACAACGCCAGCCATCCCAAGGCCTAATTCAAATGCCTTATTTGCAATCTTATTCACCGAATCAACACGCTGCGAACTTTCGGTAACTACCCCACCTGGGCCAAGTGCTTCTTTACCAACTTCAAACTGTGGTTTAACCATTAATAATGCATCGCCATCTTGCTTAAGTACCGACACCAAGGCTGGCAAGACTGTTTCAAGTGAAATAAACGACAGATCAGCCACAATCAGGTCAACTGCACCGCCAATATCTTCTGGCTTTAAGTACCTAATGTTGGTGCGATCAAGAACTGTAGTTCGTTCATCTGTGCTAATTTTCCAAGCCAACTGACCATAGCCAACATCCACACAATGTATGTGCGCAGCTCCGCGTCTAAGTAACACATCAGAAAAACCACCAGTTGAAGCGCCGGCATCTAAGACAACTTTGTCTTCAACTGAAAGGCCAAAAGTATCAAGTGCGCCAATTAATTTATGTGCTCCGCGCGAAACATAGTCATCGCTTGAATCAACCAAAATGCGAACTGCTGCATTTTCATCAACTTGAGTGGCCGCTTTAGTTGCAACTAAACCGTTAACTTCAACTTGCCCGGCTTCAATAAATTCTTGCGCTTGTTCGCGACTGCGTGCTAAATGACGTCTTACTAATTCAACATCTAATCTTTTGCGGGCCACGGGCTAACAGTTTTTACTGACCAGAAAGGTCGGCCAAAGTTTCATGTAAACGACGCTGAACATCTTCAAATACCGCAACATGCTCATGCACTGGCAAATTAGTTAAGTCAGAAAGTCGGCCAAGAGCGTCATCAACCCGAGGTTCACCGGTAATAGGTAGCGCTGACATTGCAATAACTGGCTTACCGGAAACAGTTTCGCTAGCTAATTCAGATTCGGAATCATCTTCGAATTCGTCATCTTCATCAAGTTCTTCAGACTGGATCAAAACCTCAGTCACTTCAATCTCAACTACTTCTTCGAATTCAGTGGATTCCATGTTCCTAGCCTAAGCGTCGCTGCGGATCGGATTGCGCACGGTCAGTCCTGCGGCCAAAAGGTCCTCGATCAGCACATTAACTGCGCAAATTTCTTCCCAACTCGCAACTGCGCTAAGTCGAACTGCATCAAGTGATGCCCCTGAACCGCTCAAACCTTTACTGTCTACTTTCCAGCCACCTAGCTGCGCAACATCACCGCTGATCCCTACTCCCGTGTGGCTTTCTAAAATGCAGGTTGCATCCCAGCCAACAAATGTTGGTCGCTGGTTAGGTGCGGCAGTTAGTAGTTCGTAAATCGAAGTAACGCCTGACAGTACTAATAGCGAATCAATCCCAGTGTTATTTGCACCGAGAATGTCAGTATCTAAACGATCACCGATCATAAGTGGTTTTTTTGAATTTGTGCGATCGATTGACGCTTGGATTAGTGGAGTCTCAGGTTTACCAGCCACCACATTTGGTTTGCGACCTGTTGCATTGATTAATCCGTTCACCATTGATCCGTTACCTGGTGATGTGCCAAATTTTGTTGGGATAGTTAAATCCATATTTGTAGCTACCCAAATAGCGCCACTGTTAATAATTCCAGCCGCTTGGCCAAGCATTCGCCATGGCATATCTGGCCAGTAACCATTTATTACCGCGTCATATTCCAAATGAAATTCTTGGGATGGTTTTAAGCCAACAAGTTCAACTTCATACATTAGATCGCGTGAACCACACACAAATACCGTCGCGCCTGGTTTTACCAATTTAGCTAATTGCACAGCTCCAGCTTGAGCAGATGTCACCACATCATCGGGACTAACACTTAGACCAAGCTCAACTAAGTGCGCTGCAACAGCGTTACTTGAGCGCGCTGCATTATTTGTCACACAAGTTAATGCGATACCGGTATTTTCATGTGCAAGATTCAGCGCAGCAATTACGCCAGGGACCGATTCGTCGCCAACATAAACCACACCATCTAAATCAAGTAATGCTGCGTCATAGGCCGAAGCAAGACTTTCGCAATCTGATTGCAGTGGTTTAGCCTGCGCTGAATTCATATCCCAAAACTACCGCAACTATGCTGACCGAAGTGTTTTCAAACTCTGAACTTCAATTTCCATACGTGAAGCTGTGCCAGTTCCCGTTTGCCAAAAACGGCGGCGTAATTGTCCGGTCAGTTCAACGATTTGATCAACCTCTAATTTCAGCGCTTTATTCTGCACACTCTCCTTGAACACTGTGCAATTAATCGTGTCGATCGTTGTTTTTGTGACTGGCTTTTCGCGTGGCACCACGACGCGAAATTTTGTCAAAGTATCTCCACTTGGTAGCTCCAATTGCTCACCAGCTGATGAAACGCGGCCAACAATTTCAACGCTGTTCTTCCAAGTATTTTGATTAACCATTTTTACCTCCAATTAAGTTGAGGCAACTATGCAACTTCCCTCTGACAGAAAAGCGATAAATACGAGGCCTGTGGAAAAAATTCTCTGTGGAAAGTTAATTAAATCTATTGACATTCTGAATCTAATGAATTAATCTGAATGCAGCTTGCCAGTTAACTGGTGGAGTAACGAAGCCGCCGAAAGGCGGCTTCAGCATTTTATGCCCAAAAGTTTTGGTGCTCTCTTGTTAATTTTTTTGAAGTATGTGGTCGCGTTGGATAAGCAGTCCAAAGCAGAACATAATCCCTCCGCTCTTCAAGCACGACTAGGAAACTGAAGTCTTTAGTTGCAATCAATATGCGACTTGCACCCCTGCGTTGGTTGCGCCACCAATTAATGTTTAAGGAATTGCGCTCAGGATAATTAGTAAAGAACTCATCAACCATGCGGCGAATCCAAGATATATACCGACATCTTTCGATTTGAACTTCACGCAAATGTTCATTTTCACCTTCTGAGATGAGGTGCCAAAATGTAGCTGGCCATCCATTTTGAGATGGGTCTCGCTTGGTTGCAAATCTTGTAGAAAAGCCAAACGGTTTACTCAACACAAAATCACGTTCGTAAATAGCAAAAACCCGATCTAAATATTCACCGTGAATGGACTCCCCATCCTCAGGTTCAATTAACTCAGGTAGCCATTCCAGCGACATTTAAGCAATATGGGCCAACTACAAAGCCCTGACTCTTGTGAAGCCAGGGCTTTGGATAAATATTCAGTGTGGACTACTCGTCGTCGGAAAATTCTTCTGTTTCTGAAGTTTCGTCTTCATCTTCGTAATCATCAAACTCTTCAACTTCTTCATAAACCACGCCTTCAAGTCTGGCAATCCGGTCATTGGCATCAGTTTGATCTTCGACATCAACTGCTGCTGCGCGGTGGAACCATTCAAGGGCCTCGGCGTCGCGACCTAACTTTTCAAGCACATCGGCGTACGCATAACGAATTCGCACAGCCCACGGTTCAGTAGAAGTTGTAGTTAAATCTGGACATTGCAAAGTAGCAAGAGCTGCTTCCAATTTGCCCTGATCAACCCGAGCGCCAGAGGCAACAATTCGCATTTCAACTTTTGAACCACGATCTAGTGAGGCAACAAGTGGGTCAGCTGCCATCGCAATTGCTTTTGCCGGACGACCAAGTGCTCGTTCGCAGTCAGCCATTAACGGCCAATACTCTTTAATGCCGCGCATTCGACGGGCCGCGCGAAATTCAGTTAACGCTTCAGCAAAATGTCCAGCGTGATATGCAGATTCAGCAGCTACTTCACGAACGATGCCAACGCGTGATGCTTTACTTAACGCTGCACGAGCATGTTCCCAACTTAATTCTGGATCAGCATTAGCAGCTTCAACACTTGCTGCTAAGTGACGTGCCACACGTAGAGCTAAGCCATCTGGCAATGTACGAAGTTCATTTCGCACTGCACGCGGTAATTCTTCACCGGTAATGTGATCGGGAATAATCGGGTCATTAACGTTAACTCGCTTTTCGGAGATGTAACGTGCTGGACGTTCATCTTCATCACGAGCAAACCGACCGCCAGCGCGATCTGGACGACCACCACGTGGGCGATCATCACGAGCACGGTCATCACGACCACGATCATCGCGTGAGAAACGCGGACGATCCCCACTGAAACTACTTGGGCGATCGTCGCGACGTGGGCGATCGGAATACGGGCGATCTGATGTTGGTCGATCAGAGCGTGGACGATCATCATCACGTCGTGGACGATCTGAGTACGGGCGATCTGTACTTGGTCGGCCTGAGCTCGGTCGACCTGTACTTGGTCGACCTGTACTTGGTCGACCAGTTGATCGGCGATCATCACTTGCTTTAGGTCGTTCGCTTGACCATTCACGACGTTTTGGTTTTTCGTCACTAAAACGTTTTGGACGATCATCATCGCGGCGCGGACGATCTGAATAAGGCCGGTCGGAACGCGGCCGATCATCATCACGACGTGGACGATCTGAATAAGGCCGGTCGGAACGTGGACGATCACTTGATGGACGACTGCTTGCCGAACGTGTACTTGGTCGACCGGTTGAGCGACGATCATCGCTTGCCTTTGGTCGTTCACTCGACCAAGCACGTTTTGGACGCTCTTCATCGCTGTAACGCTTTGGCCGATCATCGTCGCGGTATGAACGTTCAGTACGCGGACGACCAGCTGCAGTTGTTGGACGACTTGAAGTTCGTTTTGCAGGACCGCGACGATCAGCTGAGTCGCGACCTGATGCTGTGCGACCACTCGACGGGCGATCAGAAGATGGGCGACCACTTGATGGTCTACCACTACTCGGACGAGATGAAGATGGACGACCTGCGCTCGATCCCCCTCGACCTGATGCAGTTGCACCACGTGATTCGCCAGAACGTTCCGATGAAGGACGTGAAGAAGGTCGACCAGAACTTGGACGGCCAGAAGATGAACGCGCCGAGGATCCGCCGCGTGAAGATGAAGGTCGGGATGAATTACTACGGCCACTACTAGGACGTCCACTGGAACGTGACGACGAATTATTACCTGCAGGCATTGCTGCTCCTAATGCATTGGGGATTCATATTTCGAATTACCCTGGGGAAAGTGACCGCTATTTAATTGTGAATGTAATTCTATACCGAAATTAAGTTGCCAATTAACGCTTAGTTAAGCCACTTAAACCATTGCAAAAACTAGGCTTTTTTGCGTCTGAAGATTTGATCTGCTGCCACAGCTGCAAAAATTAACAAACCTAAAATTGTTAACTGATATGTAGTGTCAACACCAAGAAGATTCAAGCCATTTCCGATTAGGGCAAAAGTCAAAATACCAAGTACACCTCGCCAAATAGCGCCAGTTCCACCAAATACGCTTACGCCACCAACTACAGCAGCAGCGATTGCGGTAAATGCAGCTGTATCTGAATATGAATTAGTTGCCGCTGTTCCATATCGTCCAGCGTAAATAACTCCAGCTAAGCCAGCACCGATACCTGAAACAACATATACCGAAATCAAAATACGATTTGGACGAATACCCGCAAGATAAGCAGCCTGTGCGTTGCCGCCCACTGCATAAACTTTCTTACCCCAAACAGTTTTGGATAAAGCCAGTCCAACAATAATTGCGAAAGTCAACGAGACATAAACTGCCCCTTTTAAGCCAAATAGTCTTCCTTCAAAAATTCCCAACATAGTTTCAGCTGTTTCAGGATTATTGATTGTAACCATGCCGCCTGAAGCCAGGATTAAACCTAGTCCCCGATATGTGAACGAAGCAGCCAGAGTTCCGATGAAGTTGCTTACGTTTGTAGAAACAATTGCGATACCTGTGATGTAACCAAGTAGCGCACCAAATAAAATTCCACCGATCATTCCGGCTAAGCCAAATTGATTGACGGCATGCACAGTCATGATTGCTGAACCCGTACCGACTGCAGCAATAGATAAATCAAAAATTCCAGCGATAATACAAAGTGTCGATGTCGTGGCAAGAATAATCAGAATTGAAGACTGATCAAGGATGTTTGCACCATTTCGTGGAGAGAGAAATGACTGTGATGCAAAAGATAAAATAATAAAAAGTGTCGCAAACACAGCAACAATTCCATAGTTACGTAATTTTTCAACCATTATTTTCTCCTGTAGTTTGACCAAAGAATGCAGCCATCACATTCGTTTGATCGAATGGCGTTGTAAATTCTGCTTGGACTTTGCCGCGATGGATAACCAAAACACGATCGGATACACCGAGTACTTCCTCAATCTCACTTGATATAAACAAGATTGCAATCCCCTGTTTTGCTAAGTTGATCAAGATTTCATGGATAGCTCGCTTGGCTGCAATGTCTACACCACGTGTTGGTTCGTCAACAATTAATATTTTTGGCGCAATTTCAATTGCTCGTCCAAAAAGTATTTTTTGTTGATTGCCACCGGATAAGGATCCCGCACTCTGGTGAATACTGTTGTATCGAAGATCCACTTTTTCAGCCAAAGCTACCGCTGCTTTTTCAGTAGCGGATTTTGAAATGAATTTACGTTTTGCGCGCTCGCCAAGTGTGGAGATCATCAAATTGTCTAAGATGCTTGCTTCCAAGAAAAGGCCTTCTTCTTTCCGGCTTTCCGGAACCATAAAAATGCCATTTTTGATTGCAGTTGAGGGCGAAGAGATTTCGCAGAGTTGACCGCCGATTTTTAGTTGACCGGCTGTGATTCGATCTGCGCCATAAATCGCCCGCGCAATTTCGGTGCGCCCTGACCCAATTAATCCAGCCAGTCCAAGAATTTCACCTTCATGAATATCGAAAGAGATGTTGGTTAGGAAGGAGTTGCTTACATTCTGAACAGATAGCGCAACTTTATTATTCGATGCAGATTGGGATTCAAAATATCTAGTTTCTAAACTTCGGCCAACCATGCCTGAAACTAACGAGTCAACAGTTTCTAAATTAGTCGGACCAGTTCGAACAACTTCACCATCTCGCATAACAATTACAGTCTGCGTAATATCCAGAACTTCTTCTAGGAAATGTGAAATCAATAAAATTGTCACACCTTTACTGGCCAATTCTTTAATTGTGTGATGCAGTCGCTGAACTTCATCAACTGTTAGAGATGCTGAAGGTTCATCCATGATGATCAGTTTGGTATTTCTAGATATAGATCGCATGATCTCAACTTTTTGTTGATCAGCAAGTCGCAAAGTTGAAACTCTTGCATCAGGGTCTAAAGCAAAACCAGTTAAATTATTAAGCTTTTCAAATTCGCTGCGAATTTTCTTTCGATCAGGCAACATGCCTCGCGCCGGCATTTTTCCGGAAAAAATATTGTCTTCAACAGTTGCATCAGGGATCAGCATGATCTCTTGAGCCATCATTGAAACGCCAGTGTTCAATGCTTCATATGGTGACTTGAAGGAAACTGGTTCGCCATCAAATTCAATGACACCTTCATCGGCGGAATAAACTCCGGCGATCATCTTTGCAAGAGTTGACTTGCCCGCTCCATTTTCGCCAACCAAGCCAATAATTTGAGCAGCGGGCAAGCCAACACTTACATTTTTGACTGCCTTAGTGGCGCCAAAAGATTTAGAGATTTCGTGCAATTGAACAAGCGCCGTAGGAGAATTCATATCTCTATCTTCCCCTACGACGCTTGTTCAGCTTGTGTTTCGATTAGATTTTGGAATTAACCAAGATCTGAGTAGCTACCAACTAGACCAGCTACAACATCCTTTGTACCCATTGGGTCCAAAAGTGTAGTTGTGTCGAATACTGGATTAACAGTTTCGCCATTTGCTGCTGCTATACCTAGTTCAGCTGATTTTGTTCCCATGCCCTTGATGTCGCTGTTGTAAAGCGCGAACCAAGCACCAGAATTAACTGCTGCATATGCTTCTGTGGAAGAACCATTACCGATAAGCATGACCTTTGTGGTGTCAACTACATCTTGGGCGCCAAGAATTGCTTGGGATGAACCAACCATTACATCAATAACTGGGTTTGCCTGCAGCGCATCTTGTGCTGCTTTCTTACCAGCATCTGGTGCGTAGCCACCTTCAAGTGATGCAACGATCTTTGCATTTGGAGCTGCTGCTGCAAGTGCTTCACCGAATGCCTTTGTACGTGCATTATCTAGAGGAAGTGTCTTGAAACCTTCTAGATAAACAACGTTACAAGGGTTCTTGTCTGCACATGCTTTTGCTGCAAGCTTGCCAAGTACTTCACCGTTTGAAATTGGAGTTTCACCGGCAACGATCAGACCAGGAACCTGTGGTTCAAGTGTGTCGAACAGTGGACCAAGCGGTGTGAACGCAGCAACAACTTTGATGCCAGCTCCCATAGCTTCTTCAGCTGCTGTAGCAAGACCAACTGGGTCAATTGCAAGTGTGATGTAAACCTGAGCATCACCCTTAACAGTCTGATCCTGCATAGCCTTAATCTGAGCTGCACCGTCATATTCGGTTGGGCTTAGATCTACTACTTCAATTCCTTGAGCAGCTGCAGTTTCTTCTACACCAGCAAGAACTGCTTGTGTAAAGGAGTTAGTCTTCCAAAAGCCAAAGAAGGCAATTTTTGTAACTTTATTTGCTGCCGCTGAGCTTTCGCTAGCGCTATCAGAACTTGAACCGCAGGCGGCCAAAGTTGCAGCTAACAAAGTTGCAGTCGCAATCGCAACTAACTTTCTTAACTTCATATTTTTCCTTTCGTTTACCCGCGCCATGCAGGATTCGACCATGCTTCAACGTCTTTTGGTTCGTTGAGCAGGACGTTCATAATTCGACCAGGAGCATTTCTGTCCCAATCTGTTTTGAGTAGTGGCAACATATCTTCGGTGCCAAGGCTTCGCTCAGGATTATCTAGCCACTCTTGATAGGCAGATTCGTTCTCCCAAAATCCGAGTACTTGAACAAAATCATCTCGGTCAACTGGTGTGATCATTGCTAACTTCCAGCAACCTTTGATTTCAAAAGAGCGTTCAAGAATTCGATGTTTCTTGAAAACTTCTTTTAGATCTGCAGCTTTACCGGGCTGCAGATTAAAATCAATAATTGTCATTATCATTAGGACCGCTTAACCAATGTGGCTCGCAATTCTGAAGTTGCTTTTTCATCGACACTTAGCGGTGACCCTGTAATAACAACACCGTAATCGCGCTTCGCACCCTCAACGCTTACGTAGCCTTCAATCACATCGTGAAGAACTTTTGCTGGTTCACGCTCGAAAGCATTACCCCAACCGCCGCCGCCGCCAGTTAAGTTAGTGATCTTTCCGCCGGTACCAAATTCGTTATTACTAACGCCAACTGATTCCTCATTCGGTTCACCTGGATTAATAATTACTTTGTTGCGTACACCATCGTTACCGCCACCAACACCCCATGGATCTGTTTTGGTTTTGTAATTAATCACGATGGCATTGGATGGAGCCGTGAATTTGTAGGCGCGCTCGATACCTACACCTCCACGGTTCCGTCCAGGACCGCCGCTATCTTGGCGGTATCCGTAGCGCTCAATAATCATTGGCGCTTTACTCTCTAAAATTTCGACTGGATTATTTCGACATCCTGGTTCAGTCGGATGCATAATTCCGTCTTCGCCATCGCCTTCTGCGTGTGCACCGAAACCAACAGCATCATTAGTCGCTTCTAACCAGAATTGGCCAGTTCGTGGATTGACCCCAAGTGCCATGATGTCGCAAACGTCACCACCGGTACAGGCTGGAACAACGTTAGGCATACCTTGAGCCATTGCTTTTGTCACAACTTCTGGAGCTAATAATCCAGTCCAAAGTGTAAAAGTTGGCATTGGTGGTTCAGCATGAAGCAGTGTTCCTGGCTTTGTGATGATTTCTAAGTTTCGGAAGTTACCTGCACAAATAAAGGAATCTGGTGTTGTTAACGACTTGAATGCAAGTCGAGAAGAAGCCATCGTTCCACCAACCGGAAGGTTAATTGGGCCCTTCGCAATTGTGTCAGTTGCTGTCCAGTCGATGATCATTTTGTCGCCGTCAACTGTGACCGTACAAGTCATCGCAACTTTCTTGTCTAGTTCAACACCGTCACTGTCACAGTAATCAGTTGCTGTCCAACTTCCGTTTGGAAGTTTTGCAACCGCAGCTCTTGATAAGCGTTCACCGTGATCATTAATTTCCCGCATAGCTTGAAGTAATGTTTCTTTGCCATACTTTGCTGCAATCTCTCGCATCCGGACATCGCCAGTATGTACAGCTGAAACTTCAGCCTGTAAGTCACCAATAGTGCGATCAGGGAAACGACTGTTGAATCGAATGATGTTGAAAATATCCTCTTGGATTTTTCCTTGATCGTAGATTTTTGTTGCCGGGAAAAAGATACCTTCTTGAGACATGTCGGTTGAGTCCAGAACGTATCCAGCATCTTTGGCTTTCAAGTCAAGTAAGTGAACTCGACATGATGCGTAAGCTATTAGTTCCTCTTCAAAGAAGATTGGTGTGAAAACCAAAACGTCAAGTGTGTGAGCAGCTGACCAATATGGATAGTTGACCATGTAGACGTCGCCAGGTTTTTGTTTATCTTTACCGATGAACTCAACACTCTTTTGGACACCGTAGTCGTTTGAGCCAGAGAAAATTGCAATTCCTGGTGCATCCGCAATGCAGTTACCATCTACGTCGTGCAAACTGATTCCATAATCATGGATTTCATAAACAATTGTGTTGTATGCAGTTCGACAAAGATTTCTTGCCATTTCGCTTGCTGCAGACAGCATGCTGTGGCGAATAACTTCTACTGTAATTGAATCAACCATTGTTAATTCACCTTTCCTACGTGGATAACAATTTCGCCAAATTGGCCAACAACAGCTTTATCTCCGGCGTGCATGATTGTCGTTGCAGTGTGTTCGTTAATTACTGCCGGACCATCAATTTTGTCGCCGCGGTTAAATGAATCGCGGTGATACAGCTTGTAAGGTTCACGTTTTCCATTACCTACATAAACCATTCGTTCACCGTCGGCTTTTGGAACGCCACCTTTGCCTTCTGGCAGTTTTGGAAGTTCTGGAGATTCAACTTCGCCTCTGCCAGTGAAACGCAAGGCAACCATTTCAATCGGATCTGGCATTGCGTGGCCATAAGCATGTTCGTGAGCTTCAGCGAATGCGTGCTTTAAGCGATCAATTTCTTTTGCATCAACTTTTTCAGATGTAGACATTGTGACGCTGTGCTCTTGACCTTGGTAGCGCAAGTCAATTGAGTACTTGAAGGATTGCGCCTTTTTAGAAAACTCTTCGCTTGTTAAAAGCTCAGTTGCTTCATCTCGCATATCTTGGAAGTCAGAATTAATTTGAGCTAAGTCTGCATCATCAAGTAGACCGATTCTTGTGCGAGAGAAGTCATGCTGCACATCAGCCATCAACATTCCAAAAGCCGAAAATGCACCAGGACCTGGCGGCATGATCACAGTTGGAATCGAAAGTTCTCTAGCCACATCAACGCCGCATAGTCCCCCGCCGCCGCCGAATGACAGTAACGCGAAATCAGCTGGGTCGTGACCAAGTTCAACAGTAATTGTTCTTACTGCGCCAACAATTTTTGTTGTTGAAATTCTTAAAACACCGTGAGCAACTTCGTCGACAGACATGCCAAGTTTTTCAGCACTAACTTTTAGTGCTTTCTCGGCTAAGTCTTTATTTAGACTCAAACTGCCAGCTAGTGAATATTCATTACCCAAATAACCAACGTGCAATGCAGCATCAGTGAAAGTTGCTTCAGTAGCGCCTCGACCGTAAGCAGCTGGTCCTGGTTCAGCGCCAGCACTTCCTGGACCGACCTGTAGATGATTACCTTCATCAATCCAAACCAGTGAGCCACCGCCAGCACCAATTGTGTGGATGTATAGCGAAGCTAAGTTAATTGGCAAACCTTCGAATGCAGCATCAAAGTATGTGAGCGGTTGTCCATCTACAACTAAAGAAGCATCAAGGCTTGTGCCACCCATGTCGATCGTAATTAAGTCGCGATGTTCTGAGTTTCTAGCCAACCAAGTTCCACCAAGCACACCACCGGCAGGTCCTGACAAAATTAAGTTCACTGGCGATTCAACTGCAGATTCAACGGTCATTGCGCCGCCACCAGATCTGGTCATCAAAAATTGACCAGTGAATCCCTTGTCAGATAGTGAAGCTTTTAATTTTGTTAAGTAACGACGAACGATTGGCTTGATGTAAGTATCAAGAACCGCTGTACTTGTTC
>CAJBBC010000050.1 GCA_903951185.1 uncultured Actinomycetes bacterium | reverse complement strand
TCAAGTCCACTGTGCTTTCAGTTCTTCCATATATTGTTTCATTTGGTGCACTTCCCTGGGCCATTTATGTTGCGGCTGCAAGTGCCCCGCCTAGCTGGCTAGTTTTTGCTTTCATACTCATAGCTTCGGCATTTCATTTCCTTAATGTGCTAAAAGATTTAGATTCAGATATTGCTCAAGATGTCATGGGGTTACCACAAGTTTTGGGTCGTAAAAAAAGTATTTTTATGGCCATACTTCTGACATGTCTCGGACTGTTGGATGTGGCGTTTGCAGTTTCCAGAACTTAGTAAAAATAGGAACTAGCAGAAACTTGCCTAATTTGGCTGGGTGGAAATGACGGATCCAACCCTTAGCTAGAACCGGTCGCTGACACATTAGAACTCAACCAGTGGCCAGCAAAGCTGTTGAGCGGAGTCTGGATACGCTTATTCCGTGACTGAATTCAACTGGACCAAATTAGATGATCAAGCCGTAACAACTGCGCGAGCACTTGCTATGGATAGTGTGCAAAAAGTTGGTAACGGCCATCCTGGTACCGCGATGAGTTTGGCGCCGATGGCCTATTTACTTTTCCAAAAGTGGCTAAGACACGATCCAAGTGATCCTAATTGGATAGGTCGCGACCGATTTGTTTTATCTAATGGGCACAGCAGTTTGACTCTATACATTCAACTTTATTTATCTGGTTACGGAATTGAACTTGAAGATCTTAAGAGTTTCAGAACTTGGGAATCAAAATTACCGGGTCACCCAGAATTTGGACATACGGCTGGCGTAGAAACAACAACAGGACCTTTAGGTACTGGAATTGCTACCGCTGTTGGCATGGCAATGGACACTAGATACATTCGCGGATTACTTGATCCCCAAGCGCCTACTGGAACAAGTCCTTTTGATCACCGTATTTGGGTTATTGCCGGCGATGGTTGTCTACAAGAAGGTGTTTCAGCTGAAGCATCTTCGCTCGCCGGTCACCAAAAACTTAATAACTTAGTCATGCTTTATGACGATAACCACATTTCAATTGAGGGTGATACGGCCGTTTCGTTCACTGAAGACGTACTTGGCCGTTATTCGGCTTATGGCTGGAACGTGGATCATGTTGATATGAATCCTGATGGCAGCATCAACATAACCGCCTTAGATCAAGCAATCGCGCGCACTATGCAAGTAACTGATCGGCCAACTCTAATCAGAGTAAGAAATATCATTGGTTGGCCAGCACCTAAATTACAAAACACTGGAAAAATACATGGTTCTGCTTTAGGCGATGAAGAGGTTGCGACCACAAAAGTAGTTTTAGGGTTAGATCCAGCTAAATCTTTTGATGTACCTAAAGAAGTGATTGCACACACGCGTGAAGTTGTTAATCGTGGAAAAGAAATACATTCAGCTTGGGACACAAAATTAGAAAATTGGCGCAGTGGAAATCCAGATAAATCAGTTCTTTTAAATCGATTAATTTCTGGTCAACTACCAGCTGGTTTTGAGAAAGCCATTCCAAAATTTGAAGTTGGTAAAGAAATTGCCACTCGTAAAGCTTCAGGTGATGTAATCAATGCCATCGCTCAAGTGCTACCCGAATTTTGGGGAGGTTCGGCAGATCTTGGCGACAGCAACTTAACCACAATTGAAGAAGGTAATAGTTTCTTACCGGCTGATTCTAAAATGCCGCATGCCAGCACTTCTGGTCGAATAATTCATTTCGGTATTCGTGAATTTGCTATGGGTTCGATTATGAACGGGATTGCACTTGGTGGTCTTTCACGTACATTCGGTGGAACTTTTTTAGTTTTCAGTGATTTCATGCGCGGTGCTGTTCGCCTGGCTGCATTGATGAATTTGCCCGTCACTTATGTCTGGACACATGACTCAATTGGGTTAGGCGAAGATGGCCCCACACATCAACCGATTGAACATCTTTGGGCACTACGTGCAATTCCGAATTTAGCGGTTGTGCGGCCGGCAGATGCAAATGAAACAGCAGCTGCATGGCAAATTGTGCTAAATCGCAAGAGCCCAGTTGGCTTATGTCTTTCCAGGCAGAATTTACCGGTGCTTGATAGTCAGGCAACAAGTGACTTAGCCAAAGTCGGCAAAGGTGCTTACGTAATCCAAGAACCAAGCGTTGCCCCGACTGCTTTGATTTTGGCAACTGGCTCTGAAGTTGCAATTGCAATTGATGCGGCAACACAGCTGGATGCTGCTGGGATACCAACTCGAGTAGTTTCAGTTCCTTGTTTGGAATGGTTCGAAGAACAGAGTGATGCGTATAAAAATGAAGTATTGCCACCCGAGATAACCAACCGCGTTTCAATCGAGGCTGGTATTGCGCAGGGATGGTGGAAGTATGTTGGCACAAATGGTCAGTGTGTAAGTATCGAACATTTCGGCGCCTCAGCAAGTGCACCAAAACTTTATGAAGAATTTGGAATAACAGCCCAGGCTGTAGTTAATTGCATTAAATCAAGTAACTAAACGTAAAAAATCCGGCATCCACTTTAGGATCCGGATTTTTACTTTTTAAGATTATTTACCGCGTAATTTTTTTAACGCTTCATCTAAAATAGTTTTGCCGTCTTTATCATCGCGACGTTCTTTTACGTAAGCTAAATGAGTTTTGTACGGTTCTGTTTTAAGTTGTACTGGCGGATTCTCTGAATCTTTTCCAGCCGGTAAGCCACACTTTGGGCAATCCCATTCGTCAGGTACGTCAGCATCATGAGCAAAGCTTGGTGAAGTCTGATGACCATCGGCACAGTAGTAAGAG
>CAJBBC010000049.1 GCA_903951185.1 uncultured Actinomycetes bacterium | reverse complement strand
AGTCCCGTATGCCGATGTTGTTTCATTCACTACACATAAAGTGCTTCGTGGTCCACGTAGCGGAATGATTGTTTGTAAAGAAGAGCATGCTGCCGCGATTGATAAGGCAGTTTTTCCAATGATGCAGGGTGGCCCAATGATGCATGTTGTTGCGGCTAAAGCTGTTGCACTTAAAGAATGTATGACACCTGAATATCAGAAGTACACAAAAGATGTAATCGCAAATGCGCAAACATTAACAAGTGGCTTAGCTGACCAAGGTATGCGTCCAGTAACTGGTGGTACTGATACTCACTTGGCTTTAATTGATTTACAGGGTGTTGACGTTTCGGGTAAAGATGCAGAAGCTCGCTGTAGTGCAGCCGGCATCGTATTAAACAAGAATTCAATTCCGTATGATCCAAAACCGGCAGCTGTAACAAGCGGTATTCGAGTAGGTACGCCCTCAGTTACATCCCAAGGTATGGGTATCCCAGAGATGAAAAAAATTGCTGAATTTATTGGGCGAGCTGTGAAGTCTGAAAATGCGGCTGAGCACGCCCAGATAAAATCTGAAGTTTCAGCATTAACTTCAGCATTTCCAGCATATCCGCGCAGTTAATTTAGGCACGTACTAGATAACCAAGTAGCGTTAACCTGTGCGCGAATACTTACTTTGCTTACTGGCGGCAGCGGCTGTTACATATTTAATGACGCCAGTTGCCCGCGCACTAGCTTTACATTTCGGTGCACTTGCCGAAGTTCGCGATCGTGACGTGCACGAAGAACCAACTCCGCGCTGGGGTGGCTTGGCAATGCTTGTTGGTTTAGTTATCTCAATCTTATTAGCAACTCAGCTACCGCTTATGAGCACTATTTTTAGTGACAGTACCCAAATCACTGCCTTACTTTCTGGCGTATTAATTATTGTCATCCTTGGTGTGCTGGATGACAAAATTGGCTTAGATGCACCTACGAAATTAGTTGGCCAAATTTTGGCGGCTGGCACGATGGCAATGCAAGGTGTGACTTTAGTCTGGCTCCCTGTTAAAGGCACATTTATTCTCGATCCAACAACTTCTGTTTTTGTAACAGTATTAATAGTTCTAATCAGCATTAACGCAGTAAATATGGTCGATGGCTTAGATGGACTTGCCGCAAGTGTTATGGGTGTTGGTTCCGCGGCTTTCTTCTCTTATTCGTATTTTCTATCCGTAGTAAATGGCTATCAACGCGCAACCCTTGCCACATTAATTTCAGCAACTTTAATTGGAATGTGTGCTGGATTCTTGCCACATAACTGGTACCGGGCGCGGGTATTTATGGGCGATACCGGATCGATGTTAATCGGCTTTTTGATGGCTGCTTCGTCGATTATGTTAACTGGGCAGATTGACCCAGCCGGCTTAACAAACGAATCGCTACTACCAGCCTTCTTGCCAATTGTGCTTCCGCTTTCTATCTTGGCAATTCCGTTACTTGATTTACTGTTGGCAATTCTTCGGCGAAGTCGTCGAGGGCGATCACCATTCCAACCGGATAAAGAACATTTACATCATCGACTATTAAAACTTGGACATGGCCAGGAACGTGCAGTATTAATCATGACTGCTTTCACTGGATTAATCGCCTTTGGTGCAGTTAGCTTGGCCTTCATTCCAGTTTGGATAACTGCTGTGGTTTTTGCGCTGGCTAGCGTAGCTTTATTAAGTTGGGTACTTAATCCACCTAAATTTTCATTTAAATCAGCTCAAATTTAATTTCGGGAGTATTAATGGCTCAGCTAACTACTGCACGTAAAGCGGCAATTAAAGCAGCTAAGTGGGGTTTCCTGACTTGGCTGTTAATCACAGTTTTAGGTATCGGGTTTGGTTATTACCTCGATGGATCAGCTGGTTTATGGGGTAGCTCGCTTGGCGCGCTTTTGGCTGGACTATTTTTTGCCGTAACTGCCGTGGTGGCGATAAAAACTACGAAAGTTGGACCAGATTTACTTGGCTTTATCATCCTTGGTTCATGGCTATTAAAGATCATTTTCCTGATGGGCGCACTAGCCTGGCTGCGGGCCCAAGATTTCTATAGTCGCCCATTTTTCTTCGCTGTTTTATTGGCCCAGACCATAGTTCTATTAATACTGGAAGCCAGTATTTTGACGCGGGCGAAAGTCCCTTATGTAGAGCCAAATTTAGCCCCAACTAAATCCGGAACTCAGCCAGAATAAAGTACCGGTGGTTTAGCCCTAATAATTGTCTGATAAATTCAGAGCGATGACAGGGGAAAACCTACCTAAATTTGATCCGGCTAATGCTGGACCAAGTGAAGATATGGCCTGGGGAATTGTCAGCACTTTACTAGCTGGCCCAATTGTTTGGGGCGGCGTTGGAGCGTTGGTCGATAACGTTGTCAACACTTCGAGGGTCTTCCTCCCACTTGGAGTTGTAGTTGGCTTCATCGTTTCTTTTTATATTGTGTACGTCCGTTTCGGTAAAAATACTGAACTCGAACAGGGAGACAAGTAAGCGCAGTGCTAAACACAATCGCTAACTTCAAGTCTGCTTTTGCATTAAGCGAAGGAGACGGTGGGGGTTTCCACGCTCCGTCAATTTCTGAATTCTTCCCTGGACCAATCCTTTTCAAAGACACTGCATTTGAATTTAGCCGGATCAACATGATCGGCATGATTATGACGGTGGTACTTTGCGTATTCTTTGTCGCTGCATTCCGTAAAAAAGAATTCGTGCCTCGCGGAATACAAAATTTAGGCGAAATGGCAGTTGAATTCGTCGAGAAAAACATTATTGAAGAAATTCTTGGCCATAAAGGTCCGCGTTACGCTGTCTACCTAACTTCAATGTTTTGGCTATTACTAGCATTCAATATCACTGGCATTATTCCGTTTATGAATATTGCGGTAACTAGCGTTATTGGTTTACCCCTTTTACTTGCTGTTCTATCGTGGGTAGTTTTCAATGTTGAAGGTATTCGCGCTAATGGTGCTGGTCATTATTTCAAAAATAATCTATTCCCAGCTGGGGTACCGATTCCTATTTATTTGTTGGTTACCCCAATTGAATTTGTTTCAACATTCATTCTTCGCCCAGTAACACTAACTATTCGTTTATTAGCAAACATGATGAGCGGACACTTATTACTTGTGCTATTTTTTGGTGCAACCAACTACTTCCTGCTGGAATCTGCTGGAATCATGAAGCTCGTCGCAATCCCATCATTTTTCATGGGATTTGTCTTCACGCTTTTTGAAATCCTTGTGGCATTCCTACAGGCATACATCTTCACGCTATTGACTGCCGTTTATATTGACGGCGCCACTAGCGCGGAACACTAAAAACCCGCGAAAGAAATTTCGCAAAACGAGAGGAAATAAAGTGCAATTGCTCGCAGAGATCAATGGCAACCTAAACGCAATTGGCTATGGCCTGGCCGCAATCGGTCCTGGCATTGGCATTGGCGTTCTAGTAGGTAAAGCACTAGAAGGTATCGCCCGTCAACCAGAAGTTACTGGCGTACTACGTACAAACATGTTCTTGGGTATCGCTTTCACTGAAGCGCTAGCCCTTATCGGCCTTGTGGCCGGTTTCTTATTCACCTAAATCGATTAATACAGCGAAAACAAAAAAGCTAAAAATCGATTAGATCTGATCACAGATCAATTAGGTAATAGGAGAAACCATGCAGCAGTGGATCAAGTTAGCCTCGGAAACGACAGGCGAAGAACAAAACGTGCTTCTGCCTGCCATTTATGACATCGTCTGGGGTGGCCTGTCCTTTTTAATTGTCTTGGTACTTTTTGCGAAGTTTGTAATGCCTACAATGCGGGAAATTACAGCAGCGAGAACCGAGAAAATTGAAGGTGGACTTGCCCGTGCCGAGCAGTCACAAGTTGAAGCAAGTGAGCTACTTGCTAAATACCGTGCTGCGTTAGCCGATGCAAACAAAGAGGCAAGCGATATCCGCGCGGCCGCATCAGCAGAACGACTTGCGATTATTGATGATGCCAAGAAAGCTGCAGCAACTGCTGCGGCTGCAGTGAATGCGCAAGCACAATCTGCACTTGAATCAGATCGCACTCGAGTAGCTACCGAACTACGTCGTGATCTTGGGTTAGTTGCTACTGACCTGGCTTCACGAATTGTTGGCGAAGTACTTACAGATGATGCTCGCGCACAGGCAGTAGTAGAACGCTTTATTAGCGATCTAGAAAAAAGCGCAGGTCGCTAATGTCAGCTTTCGGTCAAGTGATTAATAAGCACGTTCAGGAATCCGTTTCTGGACTAGCCTCAACTGCAATTGGGATTGAACTGTTTACAGTTGCCAATTTGCTCGAAGTTGAATCGCGCTTACGTAGAAACTTGGCTGATTCTGGCTTAACTCCTGAAGTTCGCGCAAATCTGGTTAAAGAAATTTTCAGCAGTCGGATTTCAAAAGAAGCTATGCAAGTTGTAGAGAAAATTTCAGCCACCCGGTGGTTTAAAGATTCATCTTTAGTTGAAGCGATTGAAAGTGCTGGGGCGCTTGTCGTTCTGGCTGCAACTGAAAAAGGAAAAAACATTGATCGAGTAGAGGAAGAAATCTTTTTCTTTGCTCGTTTAGTGGATCGAAATTCCGATTTACAGATGGCGCTTTCTGGATCAGCAAGTAAAACAGCAACCAAGGCGAAATTGGTAACCGACCTCCTCTCGGGTCAGGCCCATGCCGACACGGTAACTTTGGTTGCGCAATTTGTGGCCCACACACGTGGACGTCGACTTAGCCAAGCTCTAGACAATTTGTCAGCTTTGGCTGCCGCTCGGCATAACAAAGTTGTGGCCACAGTTATTACTGCGATTAACTTAAATCCAAAACAAAAGTCACGAATATCTGCAGCAATCGGCTCGATCTATAACTGTGAAGTTGTGATCGATGCAGTTGTTAATCCAGCAGTGATTGGTGGCGTTTCAGTGCAAGTTGGTGACGATGTCATCGACGGCACAATCTCAACCCGAATTCAATCCGCAGCGCGTCAACTCCAGGCGTAAAGCAAAACCTAAGAACCCAAAAGAAAGCAGGACATCATGACGGAACTAACGATTCGTCCCGAAGAAATCAGGGATGCGATCGCCCGTACTGTTGAGTCGGTATCGCCAGCTAATGCCCGTGACGAAGTTGGTCGCGTGACTGAAACCGGTGACGGTATTGCTCGCGTTGAAGGACTTCGTTCAGCAATGACTAACGAACTTCTAGAGTTTGAAGGCGGCTTACTGGGCTTAGCTTTGAACTTAGATATTCGTGAAATCGGTGCGGTTCTGCTAGGTGACGGCTCCAAGATCGAAGA
Source organism: uncultured Actinomycetes bacterium (assembly GCA_903951185.1). Taxonomy (GTDB): domain Bacteria; phylum Actinomycetota; class Actinomycetes; order S36-B12; family UBA5976; genus UBA5976. The sequence goes on along the minus strand of CAJBBC010000049.1, from coordinate 3,981 downwards.
AGGTCAAACAGTTAAACGAACTGGTGAAATTCTTTCGGTTCCAGTTGGTGACGGATTCCTTGGTCGAGTTGTAGATCCACTTGGTAACCCAATTGACGGACTTGGTCCGATTAAAGCTGAAGCCCGTCGTGCTTTAGAAACACAAGCTCCAACAGTTGTGCAACGTCAACCAGTTAAAGAACCGATGTTAACTGGGATTAAAGCGATCGACGCGATGACCGCAATTGGCCGTGGCCAACGACAATTAATTATTGGTGACCGCCAAACAGGTAAAACTGCAGTTGCAATTGACACCATTATTAACCAACGTGAAAACTGGAAAACTGGTGACAAGAAAAAACAAGTTAAGTGTATTTATGTAGCGATTGGTCAAAAGGGTTCGACTATTGCTTCAGTAAAAGGTGCGCTAGAAGAATATGGCGCGATGGAATACACAACAATTGTTGCCTCACCTGCTTCTGACCCAGCTGGTTTCAAATACTTAGCTCCGTACACTGGTTCGGCAATTGGCCAGCACTGGATGTACAAAGGCGAACACGTCCTAATTATTTTTGATGACCTTTCTAAGCAAGCGGAGGCATACCGCGCAGTATCACTTTTACTTCGTCGTCCGCCAGGTCGTGAAGCTTACCCAGGCGACGTTTTCTATTTACACTCACGTTTACTTGAACGTTGTGCGAAACTTTCAGATGAACTTGGTGGCGGTTCAATGACTGGTCTACCAATCATTGAAACTAAGGCAAATGACGTATCTGCTTACATTCCAACAAACGTAATTTCGATTACTGATGGCCAGTGCTTCCTTGAATCTGACTTATTCAACTCAGGTGTACGCCCAGCTATCAACGTTGGTATTTCGGTATCCCGTGTTGGTGGTTCTGCTCAACCAAAAGCGATGAAAAAAGTAGCTGGTCGTCTGCGTCTGGATCTTGCGCAGTACCGAGAACTTGAAGCTTTCGCAGCTTTCGGTTCAGATCTTGATGCTGCTTCAAAAGCGCAACTTGAACGTGGTGCACGCTTAGTTGAACTCTTAAAGCAACCACAGTACTTACCGCAATCAATGGAACGAGAAGCTGTTTCAGTTTGGGCCGGTACTTCAGGTCAACTTGATAACGTGCCAGTGGAGGATGTCCGTCGTTTTGATGCTGATTTCCTTGACTTTATCGCGCGCAATCATGGCGACATTTTTAACACAGTTCGCGAAACAACTGATCTTTCTGATGAAATTTTGGGTCGTCTAGAAAAACTGATTGGTGAATTCAAAAAGCAGTTCGTAACAAATAGTGGTCAGCCGCTAATTAATGATGCACCTGTTGATTCGCTTGATGAAGCTGAAATCGATCCGACTCAGATTGTGAAAGTAAAGGCATAAGTGGGCGCTCAACTCAGGGTTTACCGACGACGGATTAAGTCCGTTCAGGCGACCAAGAAGATCACGAAGGCGATGGAACTTATCGCTTCTTCGCGTATTGTCAAAGCGCAACAGCGAGTTGATGCTTCTACGCCGTACACCCTTGAATTATTGCGCGCCATTTCAGCCGCAGTTTCAAATAGCAATAGTAAGCACCCATTATTTACTGTTACTGAGAATCGGAAGCGGGCCGCAGTAATTTTAATTACTTCTGATCGCGGGTTAGCTGGTGCTTATTCTTCAGCAATTATTAAAGAAGGCGAAGCCCTTAATAACTTATTAAAAGACGATGGGGTAGCAGCTAAGCATTACTTAGTTGGTCGCAAGTCTGTTGGATTCTACAAATTCCGTGAGCGTCCTATTGCCAGCGCTTGGACCGGTTTTAGTGATCAGCCAACATACGAAAATGCGAAAGCTATTGCCGATGCAGTTCTAGAGGCTTTCAAAACTGATACTGCTGAAGGCGGCGTCGACGAAATTCATTTGGTTTACACCCACTTCATAAATATGGCAGTTCAAGAAGTTCGGGTCCGCCGAATTCTGCCAGTTGAAGTTGTTGAAGTTTCACAGGACGAAGCTTCGGTAAAACTTGAAACCAAAGCTTTCCCACTTTACGATTTCGAGCCCAGCGCAGATGCTGTACTCGATGCACTACTACCTCGTTACATTGAGAACGTGGTTTATACATCACTATTGTTAGCTGCAGCCAGCGAGCACGCCGCCCGTCGTCGTGCGATGAAGTCTGCATCTGACAATGCCGAAGAACTAATCCGCACACTTGCCCGTCAGGCTAACCAAGCCCGTCAGGCCGAAATCACCCAGGAGATCAGTGAAATTGTCGGCGGCGCCGACGCACTGTCCTCCGCATCAGCAGGGAGCTAAAGAAATGACCGCAACCACAACCGCTGTTGGCCGAGTAGCACGCGTTACCGGTCCTGTTGTTGACGTGGAATTCCCCGTCGAGGCAATGCCAGGCTTATACAACGCCTTGCATGTTGACGTGGAGTTTGGCGAAAATGACAAGCGTCTATTGACTCTTGAAGTTGCCCAACACATTGGCGACAACATGGTCCGGGCAATCTCCATGCAACCTACTGACGGACTCGTCCGTGGTGCGCAGGTTCGCGATACTGGCGATTCCATCACAGTGCCAGTTGGCGATGTAACTAAGAGCCACGTATGGAACACACTTGGTAAGCCACTTGACGTGGAAGAGTCATCACTTGAAATTAAAGAACGCTGGGGTATTCACCGCCAAGCACCAACATTCGATCAACTTGAATCGAAAACAGAAGTTTTCTGGACCGGTATTAAAGTTATCGACCTTTTAACACCATATGTAAAAGGTGGAAAAATTGGTCTATTCGGTGGTGCCGGTGTTGGTAAAACAGTTCTGATCCAGGAAATGATCACCCGTGTAGCTAAAAACTTCGGTGGTGTATCTGTATTCGCTGGGGTTGGTGAACGCACACGTGAAGGTAACGACTTATTCCTTGAAATGACTGAGTCAGGTGTTATCAATGACACTGCATTAGTTTTCGGTCAGATGGATGAGCCACCAGGCACCCGCCTTCGCGTTGCACTTTCTGCGCTAACCATGGCTGAATACTTCCGCGATGTGCAGAAGCAAGACGTTCTATTATTCATCGACAACATTTTCCGTTTCACTCAGGCAGGTTCTGAAGTTTCAACACTTCTAGGCCGCATGCCTTCAGCTGTGGGTTACCAACCAACACTTGCTGACGAAATGGGTGTGTTACAGGAACGCATTACCTCAACCCGTGGTCACTCGATTACTTCACTTCAGGCTATTTATGTACCTGCGGATGACTTAACTGACCCGGCACCTGCCACCACATTCGCGCACTTAGATGCAACAACAGTTCTTTCTCGTCCGATCTCAGAAAAGGGTATTTACCCAGCGGTAGATCCACTTGACTCAACATCACGAATTCTCGATGCTCGCTATGTTGGTGAAGAACATTATGCAGTTGCAGCTCGCGTTAAAGAAATTCTGCAGCGCAATAAAGAACTGCAAGATATTATTGCGATTCTTGGTATCGATGAACTTTCTGAAGAAGACAAGATTCTGGTTAACCGAGCACGCCGAATTGAACGTTTCTTGTCACAGAATATGTTCGTGGCTGAGGCATTCACTGGCCAAAAGGGTTCTTTCGTACCAGTTGAAGAAACAGTTGCATCATTCAAGAAGCTAACTGAAGGTGAATACGATCATCTACCAGAACAAGCATTCTTCATGTGCGGTGGCATCGATGATGTTGAAGCTAATGCCAAGAAACTAAAGGGCTAACATGGCAAATTTGAACGTCGCGGTAGTTTCAGTTGATCAAAAAATTTGGTCTGGTGAAGCTAAATCGCTAATTGCGAAAACAACTGAAGGTGAAATCGGTATTTTAGCCGGTCACGAACCAGTGCTTTCGCTATTAGTTGATGGCGTAGTTCGAGTTGAAGCATTAGATGGAACAAAAATTGAAGTCAATATCAGTGGAGGATTCTTGGCTGTTGATAGTAACAGCGTCCGGGTTTTAGCTGAGGATGCCGAAGTAATT
>CAJBBC010000048.1 GCA_903951185.1 uncultured Actinomycetes bacterium | reverse complement strand
TTTGCGTACAAATCTTGGGCTGCTTGTTCTAAGCGCGGATCCAGTGAAGCGATTCGAGCTTTTACAGTTACCACCACGAATGAAATACAGAACATCACGTGCGCAATAAGTACACCTGGGAAACCAAGTAAAGTACCGCCAGCATTTAAGTAAAGCGCAAGTAAAGATGAACCTAAAACTACTTCGGGTGTGGCCATTGGTAAGAAAATCAATAAATTTGTAGTTGATCGACCCTTGAAGTCATAGCGTGCAATTGCAAAAGCAATCATTGTGCCAAGTACCGTCGCGATGGCTGTAGAAACACCACTTAAGATAATCGAATTTCTAAGTGAAGAACAAACTTCAGGTGCTCCGCAAATATTTGTCCAGGCTTTAAAAGTAAAACCTTGCCAGACTAAATTAGTTCGACCAGCATCATTAAATGAAAAAGCAAATGTGTAGGCAACTGGCACAGCTAAATAAATCAGGGCAAGCACCATATAAATACGTAAAGCATTCTTACTTAACCAACGCATTGGAACCTACTCATATCTAAACCAACTCATCAGTACCGGTGCGACGAACGTAAAGTGAAACAAGTATCAAAATACTTAACATTAAAGTGAAAGATAAAACCGCTGCAGTTGGATAATCTACGTTACCCAGGAACCTGGAATCAATAACATTTCCGATCATCGTTGTGCGCTGATTACCAAGTAATGAAGCATTAATGTAGTCGCCTGCCGATGGGATCCAAGTAAGTAAAGTTCCTGCAACCACACCCGGCAGTGAAATTGGTAAAGTCACTTTTCGAAAAGTAGTTAATCCGTGTGCATATAAGTCACCTGATGCTTCAATTAATCGAACATCCATTCGTTCAAGCGACGAATAAATTGGCAGGGTCATAAACGGTAAGAAGTTATAAGCCAAGCCAGCAACTACTGAAAACGAAGATGGGTAAACCGAAGTAGTTTCGCTCGCTAAGCCAATGAAACGCATAACGTCAAGGACTGGACCCTCGTCACCTAAAATTTGGCGCCAGGCAATAGTGCGCAAAATAAAGGAAACGAAGAATGGTGCAATCACCATAATTAGCATGATGTTTTTGTATTTACCTGCTTTGAACGCAATCGCATACGCAAGCGGATAGCCAATCGCCAGGGCTAGCAAGGTAGCTAAAGATGCATACGTAAATGAACGTCTTAGTGCATCCAGGAATTGCGGCCTACTTAAAACTTCAGTGAAATTCGAGAAGGTAAAAGTTTGGATGTATTGACCAGGTAAACCATCTGGCAGTGGGGTTTGTAATGCAGTCATAAACAAAATAAAGATTGGGATGACGAAGAAAATACCTAGCCATAAACCACCAGGTAATAAAAGTAAGTATGGGGTTAGTTTGCGTTTTGCTTTTGTAGTTGGGGCACCGCTTGAAGTACTGCTATCCCCCAGGGCGTGCGCAAAAGCCATAATTAACTACCTGTTGTTTCAAATTCTGAAGCAACTGCATCGCCAGCTAGTACATCTTCACTACCTGGTAAACCAAAGGCATGTTCTGGCTTCCAAGTTGCAAAAACTTTTGTGCCAGCGGAGATTACAGTGCCACCTGAATTTTGTTCAAATGCCATCCAATGATCACCTGACGCAGTGTCAATAACATATTGAGTAGATACACCAAAGAATGATGCATCTCGAACTGTTCCAGTTTGATGGTTGAATTCGCCGCTTAGTTGATCATGAGTTGAAACAGAAATTTTCTCTGGACGAATACCAACAAGCAATTTACTGCCCACAGTTAAATCCGTACCCGCAGCAATGCGCTTACGAGATAGTAAGTAACGACCGTCTTTATCTGAAGCCACAATATTGTCGGCATCTACTGAATCAATGGTTGCTCTAAATAAATTGGATTGGCCTAAGAAGTTAGCCACAAATGCAGTTTGTGGATTTTCATATAAATCCGTTGGTGCACCTAGTTGCTCAATTACGCCATTATTCATAACCGCAATAGTGTCCGCCATTGTCATAGCTTCTTCTTGGTCGTGAGTTACGTGTACGAAAGTTAAACCAACTTCAAGTTGGATTCGCTTTAACTCCAGTTGCATTTGTCGACGAAGTTTTAAATCCAGTGCGCCAAGTGGCTCATCAAGTAGTAAAACTTGTGGACGATTTACGATTGCTCGAGCAAGTGCAATTCGCTGTTGTTGACCACCGGACATTTGGCCAGGTTTACGTTTAGCTAAGTGGCCCAGTTGAACTAGTTCAAGTGCGTCAGTTACTGATTTATCAATATCTTTTTGTCCACGGCGGCGTAATCCAAAAGCCACGTTTTCAAAAATATCCATATGTGGGAAGAGTGCATAGTTTTGAAAAACTGTATTAACTGGGCGTTGAAATGATTTGGTATGAGTAATGTCTGTTTCACCAATCATCACTTGCCCAGAAGTTGGTTCATCTAAACCAGCAATCATGCGAAGTGTGGTGGTCTTACCGCAACCGGAAGGGCCGAGTAACGCAAAGAATGAACCCTGCGGTATTTCTAAATCGAGATTCTGTACAGCAGCGAAATCGCCGTACACCTTACGCAATCCCTTTAGTTTTACATTTCCGGTTGCAGTTAAGACATCACTCATCTGACTTAACTACACTCCTATAGTTGTTGCCCAGGAATCAGTAAATGATTGCTCAGCTGCTGAATCAAGTGCTGGGAAAACACTTGCTTTTTTGAGTGTTTCTGAAGTTGGGAAAATGAACTCACTAGTTGCTAATTCTGGATCAATTTTTTCCATTTCAGCTTGAGCACCCTTAACTGGGCAAATGTAATTAACATAAGCTGCAACTTCAGCGGCCACCGCTGGGTCGTAGTAATGGTTCATTAGTGCCATTGCATTTGACTGATGACTTGAAGTTGATGGGATCAACATATTGTCGGACCATAAAGTGCCACCAGAGTCAGGTAGCGCAAATCCCCATTGATCGTCATTTTCAGCGTTCAATACGAATACGTCACCACTCCACACGATGCCAGCCCATGCTTTTTTACTAATCAAATCTTTTGAGTATTCGTTACCTTGGACTTTGTAAATACTGTTATCGCCTAGTTTTTCATTCATTAGATCTAGGCCTTGTTGCCACTGTGCTTCAGTAATGCCAGCTGCAATATCAATACCTAGGGATAACAGAATGACGCCCATGGTGTCGCGCATTTCAGAAAGTACAGTTACTTTGCCCTTTAATTCATCAGACCAAAGTTGCTCAACTGATTGAATACCATTTGGCACTTTTTCTTTATTCCAAACGATGCCAGCAAAACCTGATTGCCAAGTTAAGGAATAGTTACGGCCTTTATCAAAGCTAACATTTGCTAAACCATCTAAAATATTTGTTTTGTTCGGAACTTTTGCTGCATCAAGTGGTTGAGCGTAACCATATTGAATAAAGCGTGAAGCCATCCAGTCAGTTGGTGTCACAATATCAAAACCAATATCTTTGCCGGTTTTTAACTGACCATTAACTTTGCCCCAGAAAGTTGCGTTGTCATCAATTTCTTCTTTGTAAGTTGGCGCAAGTCCTGATGCTGCTGCGAATGCATCAAGTGTTGGATATGTCTTTGCTGCATCGTCAAAATCTAAATAAAGTGGCCAGTTTGCCCAGCGAACTATTTTTTCAGTATCTGATACGTCAGTTGGAAATGCTGCCGCAGCACTACCGCTACTGGCCGGGGCTGAAGTTGAACCACCAGTTCCACAAGCTGCAAGTGCGCCGGTTGCCGCTACTGCACCAGCTGCGCCTAAGAAGCCGCGGCGGGACATTGCATTTTTCAGAAAGTTAGTTGCGTTTTCTTTATCAAAGTTTTCCATCTGAGCGATTTCCTTTTCTAGTTCGGACTTGCTGTTTCATAATCTACTTAACGTTTAATCTAACGATGCCATCACGTGCTTGATTCGGGTGTAATCCTCAAAACCGTACATCGAAAGATCTTTGCCATAACCCGAATGTTTGAAGCCACCGTGTGGCATTTCGGCTACTAGTGGGATGTGAGTGTTAATCCAAACAGCACCAAAATCAAGGTACTTAGCCATCCGCATCGCGCGGCCGAAATCTTTAGTCCAAACACTTGAAGCTAATCCATACTTAACGCCATTGGCCCACTTAAGTGCCTGGGCCTCGTCGCTGAATTTTTGAATTGTCATAACTGGACCAAAAATTTCATTTTGGATCATCTCATCATCTTGTTTCAAATCAGAAATCACAGTTGGTTCAATGTAGTAACCACGGTTACCAATTCGATTACCACCAGCTGAAATTTTTGCATGCTTTGGAGCTCGATCGATAAAGCCAAGTACTTTTTCGAGTTGAGCCGCATTATTTACTGGTGGAACAAGAGCATCTGGATCCGAAGGACCATTATCAAATGTTGTGGTTAAGCCTTTGGCTTGCTGAGCAAGAGCGCCAACGAAGTCGTCATAAACTTTTTCAGCCACTAGCACGCGAGTTGCTGCAGTGCAGTCTTGGCCAGCATTGAAGTAGCCAGCAACGGCCAACCATTCTGCAGCTGCCTCAACGTCGGCGTCGTCAAATACGATTACTGGTGCTTTGCCACCAAGTTCTAAGTGCACACGTTTTACATCGCGAGCAGCGCTGCCAGCAACTTCCATACCAGCGCGAACTGATCCGGTGATCGAAACCATTTGAGGAATATCATGTTCAACTAATGCGCGACCAGTATCACGATCGCCAGTTACAACATTAAGAACACCAGCGGGCAAAATGTCACCAATTAGTTCAGCCATGCGGACAGTAGAAACTGGAGTTGTATCCGATGGTTTTAGGACAACGCAATTACCCGCAGCAATTGCAGGTGCAAATTTCCAAACAGCCATCAACATCGGATAGTTCCACGGGGTAACTTGGCCAATTACGCCAATTGGTTCACGACGAACTATCGAAGTGAAACCTTTCATGTATTCACCTGATGCGCGACCTTCAAGTACACGAGCAGCGCCAGCAAAAAATCTTATTTGGTCAAGCATCGGTGGAATTTCTTCTGAAGCGGTAACTGCAAAAGCTTTACCAGTATTAATACCTTCGAGTTCGATTAACTCCTGTGCATTGGCTTCAAGAGTGTCTGCAATTTTTAGTAAAGCTTGTTGACGTTCAGACGGTGTGGTCTCGCGCCAAGATTCAAATGCAGTTTCGGCAGCTTGATATGCCTGATCAATATCTTTTGCATTTGATAACTGGGCTTGGGCGTAAGTTTCACCTGTAGAAGGATTAATAACTTCAGTGGTTTTCCCACTACTGCTTTTAACCGATTGTCCGTTTATAAAGTTCTGCAGAACTTTGGTCACTTTACTTTCCTCCATTAACCGAGTTGAAGATTAGCTCTGGCTCAAAGACTAACTGTTTGATATCCGAACTACTTATGAACTTTACGACCGAAAGCCGGTTCTTGTTCAGGTTTTTACGAGATTCTTCCTTCGATTTCAGTAACAAATTGGTCACAAAGCGACTAATTTCGAGGCGATTTTGGTATTTCAGTACGAATTCGCTTGCCTTCGCTACGAATAACCCGCATGATGGAAGGTATGTCGAAGGTTTCCACGCTTGATGATGTCTCGAAAGCCATTATCGAGCAGCTACAGCAGGATGGCCGCCGCCCTTACGCCACGATTGGTAAAGCGGTGGGTCTTTCTGAAGCAGCTGTCCGGCAGCGAGTAGCAAAGCTGCAAGAAACCGGTGTGATGCAGATTGTGGCCGTAACTGATCCAATGCAAGTTGGGTTCAACCGCGAAGCCATGATGGGTATCGAGGTCGATGGCGATATTGAAGCTGTTGCTGATCTGATCGCGGTTATGCCTGAGGTTAACTACCTGGTTATTACCGCCGGAAGTTTCGACATCCTTTTAGAAGTTGTTTGTGAAGATGACGAAGCGCTTCTAGAAGTAATAAATCGCAAGATCCGTGCGCTCCCTGGGGTCCGCCGTACGGAAACGTTCATGTATCTGAAATTGCGCAAGCAAATCTATACATGGGGAACCCGTTAAACAGAAAATAAAACCATGTCTAAACATGAAAATGCAATAAGTACCAATACAACTAAAAACTATTCAGATGCAGCCAAAGATAATTTGTGGATGCACTTTACTCGGCACTCAGGTTTTGAAGCCGGTGGTGAAGTTCCAATTATTGTGCGCGGTGAAGGTGCTCGTATCTTTGATGACAAAGGCAAAAGTTACATTGATGGACTTGCTGGCCTATTCACAGTTCAAGTTGGACATGGTCGTAAAGAATTAGCCGAAGCTGCGGCCAAACAAGCTGAGCAGTTAGCTTTCTTTCCACTCTGGTCATACGCTCATCCAAAAGCAATTGAGTTAGCCGAACGTTTAGTTTCTTATGCACCAAGTAATTTAAATCGAGTATTTTTCACTACTGGTGGCGGTGAAGCGGTTGAATCAGCTTGGAAAGCTGCTAAGCAGTTCTACAAATTAACTGGCAAGCCAATGAAACACAAAGTTATTAGCCGTTCAGTTGCTTACCATGGCACCCCTCAAGGTGCTTTAGCTATTACTGGTATCCCAGATGCTAAAAAATATTTTGAACCGCTTACCCCGGGTGGCTTCCGAGTACCGAATACTAATTTTTACCGTGCTGAATATCATCAGGATGATATAAAGGCATTCGGCCAATGGGCAGCAAATCGAATCGAAGAAGCGATTTTATTCGAGGGTGCCGATACAGTTGCGGCCGTTTTCCTTGAGCCAGTTCAAAACTCGGGTGGTTGTTTCCCACCACCACCAGGATATTTCGAACGTGTTCGAGAAATTTGCGATACCTACGATGTGCTACTGGTAGCCGATGAAACTATTACTGGTTTTGGTCGAATTGGTGACATGTTTGCGATGAACCGATTTGGTGTACAACCTGACATTATTACTTGTGCAAAAGGAATGACTTCGGGTTACTCCCCGATCGGCGCAAT
>CAJBBC010000047.1 GCA_903951185.1 uncultured Actinomycetes bacterium | reverse complement strand
CAGGCTGCGGTGTACTCAACTAGCCATTCCTCATTTTCAATTTTTAAATTCGTTAATTCCTCTAAAATTTGTATTATTAATTTTTCACGACTGACGACAAAACCTTCGATTAAAAGTGAGGTTGCCGTCGGTACTGGAAGTTCATCAGTGGTTAAGTCAACATTTAATCCAATCCCAATTATTAATTTATCCTGAATTAGTTGAACTAAAATTCCACCAAGTTTACGAACCGAAGGTTTTGGATCAGCATTTTTTGTAAACACAATGTCATTTGGCCATTTGAGCTCAACTGGAATATCAAAACTCCTTAATGCGCGAATTACTGCAACTCCACTAATTAGGGGTACTACGGAAAGCTCATATGGATATGTAGCCGTATGCACGCCAACAGTCATCGCAATGCCACTGCCAGCAGGTGTACTCCAACTTCGATCTAAGCGACCCCGACCATTTGTTTGTTCATCAGCAATTACGACTAACCCAGTGTCTTTGGTGACATCATTTAAATTTTGGGACACTAAATCATTAGTTGAAGTCACTTGCGCATGGATAATTGGTTTAAGCCAACCGAAATCACGTATCTGGGTTTCTAATCCAGCAATATCAAGGTTTCTAATCGATGATTTAGTCTGATTACTATCCACATCGCTAGGGTAGGCGAATAGGACACGGAGGTACTAGTGGGCACCGATAAGTCGATCGATATCCATACGACTGCAGGCAAGATTGCTGATCTAAAAGGTCGTCGCGAACAGTCAGTGACACGGCGTAAAGAGTCAGTTGATAAACAGCACGCTAAGGGCAAACTGACTGCTTGGGAACGTATTGAACGCTTACTGGACGCCGACTCCTTTCAACAGCTTGATGGTTTAGCCCGACACCGTTCACATAATTTTGGAATGCAAAAATCCCGTCCTTATGGTGATGGTGTAGTCACTGGTTACGGCACTATCGACGGACGTCCAGTTTGTGTTTTCGCTCAAGACTTCACAGTATTTGGTGGGTCACTCGGCGAAGTTTATGGTGAAAAAATTTGTAAAGTAATGGACTTAGCTATTAAGACCGGAGTGCCAATAATCGGGTTAAACGATTCTGGCGGTGCGCGAATTCAAGAGGGTGTGGCAGCACTTGGACTTTATGCCGAAATTTTTAAGCGTAATACTCACGCTTCTGGTGTAATCCCCCAGATTTCTTTAGTACTTGGACCCAGCGCTGGTGGCGCAGTTTATTCTCCAGCTTTAACCGATTTCATTGTCATGGTTGATAAAACTTCTCATATGTTTATTACGGGTCCAGACGTAATCAAGACAGTAACTGGAGAAGAAGTTGGGTTTGAAGAACTTGGTGGAGCATTAACACACAACACTAAATCAGGTGTGGCACATTACATGGCCAGTGACGAAGACGATGCTTTCGAATATGTAAAAACTTTATTGAGTTACTTACCAAGTAACAATATGGATGAAGTTCCAACAATTGATGTCGATTCGATTATGGAGATAACGGATCATGATCGTGAACTCGATACTTTGATTCCAGATTCACCTAATCAGCCCTACGACATGCATAAAGTTATCGAGTCCATGCTTGATGAAGATGATTTTCTTGAGACACAATCTTTATTTGCGCCAAATATAATCACCGGTTTTGGTCGAGTTGATGGCCAGCCAGTGGGCGTTGTTGCAAATCAACCTATGCAATTCGCTGGCACTTTAGATATCGATGCGTCTGAAAAAGCGGCAAGATTTGTTCGAACTTGTGACGCATTCAATATTCCAGTGTTAACTTTTGTTGATGTTCCTGGCTTTCTGCCTGGAACTGATCAAGAGTGGCAAGGCATTATTCGCCGCGGGGCAAAATTACTTTATGCATATGCAGAAGCGACAGTGCCACTGATAACTGTGATTACCCGCAAAGCGTATGGCGGTGCTTATGACGTTATGGGCTCAAAACATCTTGGTGCAGACCTCAATTTAGCTTGGCCAACTGCACAAATTGCAGTGATGGGTGCATCGGGTGCAGTGAATATTTTGTACCGTAAAGAGATTGCCGAAGCTAAAGATCCAGAAGCTGAACGTATTCGATTGATGGCTGAATACGATGAAAAATTTGCTAATCCTTATATTGCAGCTGAGCGTGGATACGTTGACCGAGTTATTTATCCACATGAAACTCGCGTGATGATTATTCGGGCACTTCGTTCGCTTAAAGGCAAGCGCCAAACTCTGCCACCAAAGAAACATGGAAACATTCCACTATGACCAAGTACGAGCCAACTTCAGAACTGCGCGTGATTAAAGGTGAGCCTACTGCTGAAGAGTTAGCTGCGATTGTCGTAGTTCTGAGACATCAAGCGCACCACCAAGATGAAGTTGACCGAGTTAAATCAGAATGGAATGCTGCGCATCGAAATGTTCGGTGGCACTTTGAACATGGCCCAGCTATGTGGCGTTGCTCTGCCCTGCCGCACTAATTTAGTTGCTGTTTAAATGACCCGTAAAGTTCTCCTGGCCTCTGCTTCAAGTTCTCGATATCGATTGTTAATTGAAGGTGGCATTAAGCCATTTGTTCAAGTTAGTGCAGTTGACGAAGAAGCTATCGCCGCCGAATTAGGAAACATAACAACAGCAAATTTAGTTGAGCAACTTGCGATTGCAAAAGGTAAAGCCGTAGCAAGTGATATCACGGTCACAAGTGAGCGAAATTTAATAATCTTGGCAGCAGACTCAATGTTGGAGTTTGAAGGTGTTGCTTACGGTAAACCTGGAAATCCAGTTGTTGCAAAACAAAGATGGCAGTCAATGCGTGGTAAATCTGGTTATTTACATAGTGGTCATTGGATCTGTGATTTAGTAACCGGACAAGAAAGATCTGGCGTAGCTGGTGCAACTGTGCACTTTGCTGATATTTCCGATGTTGAAATTGATCGGTATGTTGCATCAGGTGAGCCACTTAATGTAGCTGGGGCATTCACCCATGAAGGTAGGAGTGCAGCTTTCATTGAACGAATTGATGGAGACGTGGCTGCGGTAGCCGGAATGTCCATGCTGCTAATTCGCCAGCTGGTTGGCGAAATGGGAATTTCATGGACCGAGATTTGGGATAACTGACTTAAGGGATAATCGCTTAGATTTATTAGCAAAGATCTAGGGATATTCGCTTACGTTTATTAAGAAATACGAGCCCCAATAGACTTAGTAAGTCAGTTAAAAGATCAGGAGTCACAGGTGAGCAACCGAAAGATTAAATCGGTTTTGATTGCTAACCGTGGAGAAATTGCTATTCGGGTTGCTCGAGCTTGTAAAGATGCCGGCATTAAAAGTATTGCCGTATATGCAGATCCAGATCGTGAAGCATTGCACGTAAAGTCAGCTGACGAAGCATTTTCTCTTGGTGGAGCTACTGCAGCTGAGAGTTACTTGGTTATTGAAAAAATTATTGAAGCTGCTAAAAAATCGGGTGCGAATGCAGTTCATCCTGGGTATGGCTTCCTTTCGGAAAATGCTGAATTTGCGCAAGCAGTAATTGATGCTGGACTTATTTGGATTGGTCCACCACCTGCAGCAATCCGAGACTTGGGCGATAAAGTCTCGGCTCGACACATTGCAGCTAAAGCTGGTGCGCCTCAAGTTCAAGGAACAGCTGATCCAGTAAAAGATAGTGCCGAAGTCGTCGCTTTCGCTAAGCAATACGGATTGCCAATTGCAATTAAAGCTGCCTTCGGTGGTGGCGGCCGTGGTCTTAAAGTTGCTCGAAATTTAGAAGAAATTCCTGAGCTATTTGATTCGGCAGTTCGTGAAGCAATCGCTGCATTTGGCCGGGGTGAATGTTTTGTTGAAAGATACTTGGATAATCCACGACATGTTGAAACACAATGTTTAGCTGATGAACATGGAAATGTTGTAGTCGTTTCAACTCGAGATTGTTCACTTCAGCGCCGACATCAAAAACTTGTCGAAGAAGCACCGGCTCCATTTTTGACGGATAGTCAGCGTGATGAACTTTATAGTTCGAGTAAAGCGATTATGAAAGAAGCGGGTTACGTAGGTGCTGGCACTTGCGAATTCTTAATTGGCCTAGATGGAACTATTTCGTTCCTGGAAGTTAATACCCGCTTACAAGTAGAGCATCCAGTTAGCGAAGAAGTGACTGGACTTGATTTAGTTCGCGAACAATTTAGAATCGCGCAGGGCGAAAAACTTGGCTACGACGATCCAGAGATTCGTGGTCACTCAATCGAGTTTCGAATTAATGGCGAAGATCCAGGTCGAGGTTTCTTGCCGGCTCCAGGTTCATTAACCGTTTGGAATCCACCGAGTGGTCCGGGAATTCGGTTAGATGCTGGTTTTACGCAAGGCGATGTAATCGGTGGAAATTTCGATTCGTTGCTGGCCAAATTGATTGTTACTGGGCGTAATCGAGTTGAGGCAATTGAGCGCTCCCGTCGCGCGCTTGCTGAATTTGAAATTGATGGAATTGCAACAGCACTGACATTCCACGTCGCAGTAGTAAATGATCCGGCTTTTGCTCCGGCTGATCCGAAAACTGCATTTAAAGTTCATACTCGGTGGATCGAAACTGAATTTGAAAATACTATTCCGGCTTACTCAGGAGATCAAGGTGACCAGTCCCAGGCTGGCACGCGTGCCCCAATCACAGTTGAGGTCAATGGTCGACGTGTTGAAGTTGTTTTGCCCGCTGATTTAGCAATCAAGAATTCAAAGTCAGCTAATCCAACAAAGGCGCCTAGGCGTGCTGGCAAGAAGACTGCAGCAGGTGCCTCAGGTGACGCAGTTACTTCGCCAATGCAAGGAACGATTGTGAAAGTTGCTGTCGAAGAAGGTCAACAAGTTAATCAAGGTGACTTAGTGGTTGTACTTGAAGCAATGAAAATGGAACAGCCGCTTACTGCACATAAATCTGGAAAAGTTTCTGGTCTAGTTGCCCAAATTGGAACCACTGTGCCAAGCGGCACAGTTTTACTTGAAATTACTGACTAATTAAACGCGTTGAAATAAACGTCTAGCTGCTTCAGCAATAGATCCAGTAAGCGATGGATAAATTGTAAAAGTATGTGCGATTTGATCAGCAGTTAGTCGATTTTCTACAGCAATTGCAATTGGAAAAATAAGTTCACTTGCTTTAGGTGAAACAACTACCCCACCAACAATAATTCCGGAATCTGCTTTGCAGTAAAGCTTCACAAAGCCTTCTGTAATCCCCTGCATTTTTGCTCTAGCATTTGTGGCCAGCGGGAGCATTACAGATCGAACTGAATCGGGATCTGCTTCGGCATCTTTCTGGCTAAAACCAACTGTTGCAATTTCAGGATCTGTAAAAACGTTACTTGAAACAGTTTCTAAATTTAGTGGAGCTACTGCATCTCCGAGTGCATGCCGCATTGCAATTCGGCCTTGCATGGCAGCAACAGATGCCAGCATAAAAACACCTGTGCAGTCACCAGCAGCATAAACACCGCGGATGTTTGTTCGCGAGACTTTATCTACTTGGATAAAGCCTGCTTCATTCGTAGCAACGCCAATTCCCGCTAGATTTAGGTTTTCGGTATTTGGTAATGAACCAACTGCCATTAAGCAATGTGAGCCATCAATTACTTCCCCAGACTCAAGTTCTACTTCAACACCATTAAGTGATCGACGAACTTCTTTGGCACGAGCACGATTTAAAACAGTCATACCACGATCGCTAAACACTTGTTCAATTACGGCCGCTGCGTCTGTATCTTCACCTGGTAAAACTTGTTCTCGTGATGAAATTAAAACAACATTGGATCCCAGTGCCTGAAATGCTCCAGCAAACTCAGCACCGGTAACTCCGGAGCCAACAACGATCATTTTTTCGGGCAAACTCGGTAAGTCATAAAGTTGTTTCCAGTTAAGTATTCTTTCACCATCTGGAATTGCACTACTTAGTTCACGAGGGCGCGCACCAGTAGCCAACAAAATTACGTCAGCCTCGATAATTTCTTCACCAGATTTAGTAACTGCTTTAACTTTATTTTCACTAATTAATTCACCAGTGCCCGCAATGATATGCACCCCAGCAGCAATTAACGAGTCAAAGATATGTCGACTTTGATTGGCTGCCCACTTTTTTAATCGAGCATTCACATCATCAAGTTCGATGTGGACTTCAGAAGTATGTACTCCGATTAAACTCGCGCTACGTGTATCTATTGCGGCTTCAGCTACAGCTACAAGTGCCTTACTTGGGACCACATCAGAAAGTACGGCAGATCCGCCAATTCCATCTCGTTCAATAATTGTTACTTGGGCACCGAGTTGAGTTGCTACAAGTGCAGCTTCATATCCGCCTGGGCCGCCGCCGAGTATTACAACTTTTGTCATTGATCTATTTTCGCTTATTTCTTGCTAATCACCTAACTTGCTAAAGTTCAGCGATTACCTCTTTAACCATTTCAATTG
>CAJBBC010000046.1 GCA_903951185.1 uncultured Actinomycetes bacterium | reverse complement strand
ATAGCTGTTGCCACTGGTTCTCCAGCTGAGACTGCAAATGCGAGTAAATCTAGAATCGCAGGCAACTCCGCCTCAATCAGCTTTTGCCGTCTCCTGCTCTTTTCTTTAAGTAGCCAACTACGAAAACCTCCTCCACCAATAAAAGCAACAAGGACGCAGATCAAGGCAACTACAGGATTTAGGGAATTGCCGACTACTAAACGAAGAACTACCCAAATGCAGAAAATTACTGCACTAAAAGCTGCAAAAATTATTTGCTCGATTCGAAAACTGATTAAAGTCTGGCTGCTATCACTCTTGCGCAATTCGAGTAACACTCGCTTATCGCTCGCCCAAGGCGAAGTCCTTCCGCTAGTTAAGAACTCACGAAGAATATCGACAACATGTGATTGGTTATCTTTAGAAACTACTTGGAGACCAATGTAAGGAGAAATTGATTCTGCCAATGGAATATGTGGCTGCTTAACACTCCTACCAATCTGTAAGAAACCTAAAGTGGCTAGACCCCCGATAAAAATACTGGTGATCATGATCGCACCCTGATTGAACTAGGTAATTTGCCAATTTGAAGCATCCCAAAATATGCAATCAACGTCACAACAGCGCAAAATGCTAGTAACCGTAAACCCTCAACTGAGAGGTAGACACTGAGCGCAGATTCTCGAGTACTTAGAATCAAAACAGTAATCCATGGTGCGGAAATTGCTAGCTTTGCTCCATTAACTGTCCAACTTTGTCGAGCGTCAATCTCCCCACGTAATTTACTTTCTTCACGGATAACCTCACTTAGTGTCCTAAGTAGGAGTCCTAAATCAGTACCACCTACTTCATATGCAATTTGAATACCGCTAACGAATTTGTCTGCAATAGCATCATCAAATACATCACTTAGTAGATTTAGTGAACCCGAAAAATCTCCAGTCATTTGGTAGCGCTGCATTGCCAGCGCGAATACATCTTTTACTTCTCCTGGCCCAGAATTTGAAATATGGATAATGGCTTGCGGTAACGAAAGACCAGCACGAATAGCTGAGGTGAGATCGTCAACAACATCAGCCCAAACCTCAGCTGAAAATTCCTTTGCAATTCTCACAGACTTGGGCTTTATTTGATTCTTAGATTCGAAATTAATGGGTGGATAATTACTGAAACTAATAAGTAAGAGGCATGCGATTGCAAATGACAGCCCGATAATTACTGACATGTCTGGCTACTCAAGATTTTTTCCAAATCAAAACCGTTGCTACGAAATTTTTCTGACTTAGCTGGATAATGGCCAGTAGCTAGCAGTTCATTTCCGGTTATTGAAAATAAATCAATTGTCTCTATCGAATTGTTTTCAAACCTGCCAGTAACGGAAACTATCTGTTGGACTTTTCTTACCCCAGCTGAGTTCATTGATAGATGCACAACAATGTCCACCACGGATGCGACTGTTGGTTTAACAAACTCAGCAGAAACATTGCTGCCAGCAAGCATTGGCAGTAGGCACATTTTTTCAATAGCCTGTTCTGCGCTATTGGCGTGAATTGAGCACATAGCTGGCATGCCAGCATTCATTGCAACCAGTAAGTCTAAGCACTCTTCTTGTCTAACTTCGCCGACAATGAGTCGACTTGGACGCATTCTTAGTGCCTCTTTTATTAGACGCCTTAAGGAAATATCTCCAGTTCCTTCTAAACTTTCTTGGCGAGTCTGTAACGCAATCCAGTCGGGACTATCTAGCTGTAATTCAAATACTTCTTCACAAGTTATAACCCGATCACTAGACCTTGCACTATTGAGCAGTGCATTCATTAAAGTAGTTTTACCTGCCTGAGTTGCACCCGCAACGACAATATTCAATCCCGACATGACACAGGCAGTTAAGAAATCTGCAGCCGATCTTGTGAGCATGCTTGCTTTGACAAGTCCATTCAGTGACTTACTTCCCATAACAAACTTTCGAATATTCACAGCCCAGAATTTTCGAGTTATATCTGGGATTGCAACATGGAGTCGGGAACCGTCTTCTAATGTCGCGTCAACAAATGGATTTGCAAGGTCAACGCGTCGACCGGAACTGGTTAACATGCGCTCAACCAACGTGCGAACTTGAAGTTCGGTCAGAATTAAGTTTGTTAACTGGGCAATACCATTTCGAGCAACAAATATTCGGCTTGGCTCATTTATCCAAATCTCCTCGACAGTTGGATCATCTAAAAAAGGTTGCAACTGTCCGAGCCCAGAAAGCTGAAGTAATGCTTGCTCTTTAGTCTGGTTAGCTGGTTGAGTTAATTCTGACGCAGTTACGAAGACTTTGCTTTCGGCGATTGCATCTTCGATGGCATGCTCAATCACTACGTTATTAATCTGAAGTGATGAGTCATTCATCCGTACTCTATGTCGAACTTGTTCGACGAGGTCGGCAACTACGTCAGACATTAACTCTCCCGGTATTGCTTTTTTAGTGTGAATGACCCAAGATTCATTCACACTAAAAACTAATGCAAAAGCAATCACTGTCTTCAGAAAAATTGCTGAGGTGTGGATAAGTAGTAAAAATCTTTATTAATTCGAGAGTTATCCACAAAAATTGTGAAGGAGATTTTTTGACGTGAATTTAGAGGTAGAGTGCCTTTAAATTTTTGCGCGGTTACCCAGCCAGCTACGGATGCCGGCAACAATTGAGCCAATGGTAAAGAATGCGGCGATCGCGTAAGTAACGGTCTTAACCACTGGGATGGTTACTGCGTAGTGACCGAAGATTACTCAGTTGGTCGACGAACGGGTTTTAATCCGTGGGTCTGCTAGTTACAGCTGAATAGTTAAAAAGCCCGCACTGGCCGAAAGTAGGTGAGGGCGTAGGCCTTCTGTATGTTTTACTAGTGGGCCCTAGTAGATAGTTAGGAATAGATTCTTAGGTGCATTTGGCTTCTATAAAAATGACACTCCAAGGAAGCGATGCTGAAGACGTAATCTTCATAATCGTGCGTGTTCCCGCCGGAATTTCTGACGCATAGTCTGAATCTGTATCTAGAATTACATTGTTCTGCTCTATATTTGCCTCGATTGAAATGGACGAGCAATAGTCACGAGAGACTACTTGCATACCAAAGCAGTTAGAATAGCAATCGGCTGCTTCATATGAGATGCCCTTATAAGCCATATTGTTGTTCACAGAAAACTTGCTAAACCCTGAAGGAACCCAAGAGTAATCGGCCTCTTCAGCTTGAATTCTGTTTACCTCTGCAGCTAGCTCTGCTGCCTCTTGCTTAATCCGTTCGGCTGCTGCTTCCACCCTAGCTTCCTTTGCTGCCTTTTCACTTTGAAAATTCGCAAAGGTGGTGCCTGCGATAGCTAAGACCAAGATCCCCAAGCCAGTTAAAATGCGCTTTTTACTAAAAAAGCCTGGGCTAATTGGAAGCGAAAAAGAAATCTCTTTGGATTTATCATTTTGCCCGGCATCTAGAGTTTTGGCTCTTTTCTCGCCAGTCCAACTCTCTCCATCAAAGTACACTTCAATGTTTGCATCCGAAGGATCTGGAAACCACCCTGGCTGTGCGCTCATTATTAGCTTCCAAATCTCAACAAGTTGTGCTTAGGGATCAAGTTGATCATTTAACAATCTCGAAATAGGCATCTAATCCTCTGTCCGGGTGGTATGTCCAACTAACTGAAATCCCATCCCATTCAGCGTCTTGAACTCCCATGTTAGAGGTCGTATTAAGCATGCGATCCATAACTGTAGATGGTGCACTTAGCTCTTCAATTATGCATTCGAGGTCAGAGAAATCACCACCGAATAAGTCCTCATCGCCTGTGTCATCGAAGTTTAGGGATTGTCCGTCCTCGGCAAAAGTGATTCCTGAAGCATCTAAAGCTTCGCAAAGGGTAAGTGCCTCTGTAAAACGGGCATCTGCTTTCATTGATGAGAAGATAAAGAATCCTCCTACACCCAACAAAACAAAGAGGAAAAAACCTCCGACTTTCATTAAGCCCGACTTTGAGAGTGTTACCTGGGTCCGATTGCTACTTCCTGAAATTGCTTCTTGATTTTGGGAATCGATAGGGTTTTGGCTCTCAATTGGTTCGTTGCTCACTTTAATACCCTTTCATTAGAAACAACTTCCTGACATATCAAACTTTACCCCCTGGGGAAATTTTTTCAAAGGCATTTAGTAAAGGTTCAACCTCAGCCACTCCCAAAATTACGGGTGCTCAGTTACATAAGGTCAGTTCGATTCTGTGCCAATCCTGCACCAAAAACTATTGGTGGGAGGGTGTAGTAAAGGGCAATGGCTGGACACTCGAAACAAAGGCTTTGGTGCTAATCGGAGCGTGAAATAGGCCTAACGGATTAAAGGCCCGTTCGTCGACCAACTAAATTATCTTCGGTTACCCAGCCAGCTTCGGATTCCAGCAACAATTGAGCCAATGATAAAGAATGCGGCGATCGCGTAAGTAACAGTCTTAACCACTGGAATAGTTACCGCGTAGTACCCAGCAAGTGGCAGAGCCACTCCCCAAGCCAACGTGCCGACAAGGTTTGCGCCTAAGAATTTGTAATAGTTCATTCGAGCGATACCGGCAATAGCTGGTACTAATACTCGAGCCCACGGGATAAACCTCGCAACAACTACAGCCCACCAACCTAAGTTGGCATAGAAACTTTCTGATTTGGCTATGGCTGCCCGAATTCTCGGACCTTCCCGCTTATCTAAATAAGGCCGGCCAAAATGGCGGCCTAATACAAATCCAACTTGATCACCCATGAAAGCCGCGATACCAATTCCGATTGCAAGTATTTGGATGTTGATTCGATCTGTTGTGGCGGCCAATACTCCGGCGGCAAAAATTAAGGAATCTCCAGTAATAAAGGGAATGAATGCCCCGATAAATAATCCGGTTCCGGCAAAAACTAAACCGAAAACTACAAGGTAAAAAAGGATTGAGCCATATTGATCTAGCCACTGGGTAACTTGTCCAGTTAGGGCGGCTGAAATCAGAATGTCGAACATAATCTAATTCTAATTCTCGCTTAGTTTTGGCTAACTCGCACCCTGACCAACAAGTGTGCGAATTGCTCGAAGTGCCACAGATAATATAGCTAATTCAGACTTTTCATTTTGTGCAATCTCATTTAATGTTGCTCGAGTACGTCCAACGCCCTCTGCAAATTTATTTTCCCAATTAGTGATTCTTGTATCGACTGAATCAATTTGGTTAGTTGCTTGCACAACTCGTGATGTTAAACCAGCTAAGGCCATATAAAGGTCGCTGCGCAATGCTGAGCGTGCATAAGCTGTCCATCGATCATCACGTGGTAACTCTGAAATGTGATGTAATAAACGGTCAACATCGAAACGTTCACTTAGCGCAAAATAAAGTTCGACAACTCGTGCTGTGTCAGCTTTATGTTGCACAGAAATTTCAACAACATCTAAAAGCGAGAAAATGTCGAGTAGGGCGGCAACTTTCCGGGCAAGCGGCTCTGGTGTTCCAAGTGCAATGTATTTTGCAACCTGAGAGTTGTAGCGCTCTTTTTCAGCACCTCGAAGTAGTTCTGGAGTTTTCGGACTTAATTTGGCGACCTCAGCGGCAAACTTCTTAATTTCAGCAGTTACATCTAAGCGCCCACCACGTGATTGCAAGAACCACCTAGTTGCCCGATCGAGTAAACGTCGTGCTTCTAAGTAGAGCTGAACTTGGCAATCAGTTGAAACTTGACGATCTAGCTGCTCAATTTCATCCCAGAGTTGGCCGAAACCGAAAACCTCACGAGCAACTACATATGCACGCAAAACTTCGGATGGAGTTGCTCCAGACTCTTCATTCGCACGTAAGGCATAGCTGATGCCACCACGGTTCACCATGTCATTAGTCATGACAGTTGAAATAATCTCGCGGCGAAGCGGGTGTTTCAGCATTAATTCTGAATACTTTTGGCGAAGTGCTGTTGGGAAGTAGTTAGT
>CAJBBC010000045.1 GCA_903951185.1 uncultured Actinomycetes bacterium | reverse complement strand
GGAACTAAATTAAATAGGAAAAGAAAAAGATTTACTGAGGCAAGAAGCATTAAGAGCATCGAAAGTTTATCTAGATTTCCAAGTAAGTCAGTTTCAGTAACTTGACCGCTTATTCGTCCAATGCCAATTACGCTAACAGGTCCTTCAATATTTCTTGGTGTATCGGTGAAAAGTTCTGAACCTAGATTTAAAACTTCGGCTGGAAAACTAAGTAACCCTTGAACTGAAAGTACTGTTACATTCCACATTTCAGCCGGTACTTCACTTACTGGAAGTCGATCCATATAAAGCTGTGGCGTAATGCCAAGGAAAGCTCGCACTTCACCTGGATTATCTTCAATAGTGCCAACTGTGGCTTGTAAAGTGACTTGAGATCCACTGCGTTGTACGACAACTGGCACTACTTGATCAAATTTATCTTTTAAAGCTATCCCGACATCATCCCAATTATTTATCGGCACTGAATCAATGGAAATCAATTTGTCATCCGCTTTTAAACCAGCTTGCGCTGCTCCAGTAACTAACCCTTCACCACAACTTCCATCTGTGGATGCAATTCCACTTGGATTGGCTAAAGTTGGCACACATTGAGTTACTTGATTAATTGTTGTTGACGGTGCTGAAAATCCAACGCCAGATAATGTCACAAAGAATAGAACTGTTGCGATAACTAAATTCATGAATGGTCCACCAAACATGACGGTTAGTTTTTTAGGCACCGATAGTTTGTAAAAGACTCGATTATGATCTTCTTCAGTTATTTCAGTTAAAGTCTCGCTTCTGGCATCTTCTATTAAATTACCCATTCGAGAAAGTTCATCTTTATTAATTTCTGATTTACGCGGTGGGTACATGCCAATCATTCGAATGTAGCCACCCATTGGAATTGCTTTTATTCCGTATTCAGTTTCACCTTTGCGCTTTGACCAGATAGTTGGACCAAAGCCGACCATATATGTTGGAACTCGCACACCGAATTTTTTAGCCGGGAGTAAATGGCCAATTTCGTGTAAACCAATCGAAAACAAAATTCCGAATACGAATATAAGAATTCCAACTAGTTGACTCACGTTTAATTACTCCCTGAGTAAATTATTTATCAAGTTGCGCTGTTGCGCTCTGTTGAGCCCATTTTGCAGCTTTTGTAACTTCTTCAATAGTAAGGTGCTGATCTGACACAAAGTCGCCAGCTAAATGCATTTCCACTACCCGCGAAACTAATGGAACTATCTGACTAAATTTAAGTGCGCCAGCCAAGAATTGGGCAACCGCAACTTCATTGGCCCCATTCATAACTGCTGGTGCAGTTCCACCTTTGGCGCCAACTTGTTTAGCTAACGCAACTGCTGGAAAAACTTGCTCATCCACTGGTTCGAAAGTCCAAGTAGCACTCGTAGCCCAATCGCAAGCTAATGCACTTTGCGCTATTCGATCTGGCCAAGAAAGACCTAAGGCAATTGGCAAATGCATATCCGGCGGACTTGCTTGCGCGATTGTCGAGCCATCGACAAACTCGACCATTGAATGCACTACAGATTGTGGATGTACAACTACTTCAATTCGATCCATTGGAATATCAAAAAGTAAATGTGCTTCGATAATCTCCAGGCCTTTATTCATCATGGTTGCTGAATTAACTGTGACCACTGGCCCCATTGCCCAAGTTGGATGTTTAAGCGCTTGTTCGACAGTTACATCTTCTAACTGTGACTTTGTGTATCCACGAAATGGGCCACCACTAGCAGTGAGTACTAATTTATTAACTTCAGTTGATTTACCCGCAAGTAAACACTGAGCCAGGGCACTATGTTCGGAATCAACTGGCACTATCTGACCAGGTTTAGCTAAGGCGGTGACCGCCTTCCCACCAATCACTAATGACTCTTTATTTGCCAAAGCTAAAGTGGTGCCTGCATTGAGAGCGGCAACGGTTGGCCCTAAACCAACTGCGCCCGAAATTCCATTCAGTACAACGTCAGCTGATTGGCCAGCCAATAGTGTGGCCGCCTCTGGACCGACAAGTAGACGCGGTATTTCAAATTCACCTTCAGCAAATCCGTTTTTACTAGCTGCTGCATAAATTGCTAATTGAAAATCTTGGGCTGCACTACCGTGGGCAATTGCGACTGTGTCTACTTCAAATTCCAAGGCAAATCGTGCGAGATCGGCAATATTGTTTCCACCAGCACTTAAACCAACAACTTTGAATTTATCTGGATTAGCCCGAATAATATCTAGGGCTTGAGTACCGATACTTCCAGTAGCACCCAGGATTATTACGCGACGCTGCATTTATATATACAGTTCTTATAGATCGATGCCGCTAAGTACCAAAATACGTTCGTGGGTGAAATCTTGCATTGCGTAACGCAATCCTTCTTTACCTACGCCCGAAGCTTTTACGCCACCATACGGCATTTGATCTGATCGGAAAGTTGGTACATCGCCAACAATTACGCCACCAACTTCGAGTTCTCGATGTGCGTGAAAAGCTTTTTGGATATCGTGTGTGAACACACCAGCCTGTAGACCAAAAATTGAATCGTTAACAAGTGCGATTCCCTGTTCAAACGAGGAAATTTTATTGACCATCATCACTGGTCCGAAAATTTCATTACAAGAAACTTTTGCATCAGTAGGTACTTTTGCCAAAACTGTAGGTTCATAGAACGAGCCACTACGCTTTCCGCCAGTTAGTACTTTGGCTCCGCCAGCGACAGCTTCGTTAACCCATTCTTCAACACGTATTGCAGCTGCCTCGTTAATAAGTGGACCAACCACTGTTTTATCATCACGTGGATCGCCATTCTTAAGTCCGGCAACCATTTCAACGATCTTGGCTGTTAGTTGATCGTAAAGATTTTCATGGATTAAAACGCGTTGCACCGAAATACATGATTGACCTGCTTGGTAATTTGCAAATGTAGCAATTCGTGTGGCAGCCCAAGTTAAGTCAGCTTCAGAATTCCAATCATCATTAACTATCGCTGCAGCGTTACCACCAAGTTCTAGTGTGATGTGTTTGTTTGGCACAGCTTTTTGTATTTCGTAACCGACTTTGTCCGATCCAGTAAAAGAGACAACTGGCAGTCTTGGATCTGCAACAAGTGCTGGTGCGTCTGCATTTGCAATTGGCAAGATCGACCATGATCCCTGCGGCAAATCAACTTCAGCTAAAATTTCGCCGAGTAGTAATGCGCTAAGCGGTGTACTTGGTGCCGGCTTAACAATAATTGGTGCGCCAACTGCAATAGCTGGGGCAACTTTATGTGCAACTAAATTCATCGGGAAATTAAATGGTGAAATACCTAAAACTGGACCATGTGGGAAACGGCGAATAATTGCCATTCGACCAGCTGCGGCCGCTTCGGTATCTAAGCGTTGTATTTCGCCAGAGAAGCGGCGAACTTCTTCAGCTGCCCATCTAAATACTGTGGTTGCTCGCCCAGCTTCAGCGCGTGCCCACATAATTGGCTTACCGTTTTCTTCCAAAATAAGTTGAGCTATTTCTTCTACACGTTCACTTAGGCGTTTAGAAATGTGCATTAGTGCTTCAGCGCGCTGCGCTGCAGTTGTCCGCTGAAATTCTTGGCGAACATTCCAAGCCGCACTAACCGCTTGGTCGACTTGTTCCTTAGTCGGCACATGATATTGAGCAACTAAAGACCCATCACCTGGATGAGTCACATTTTCAAGGTTTCCGCTGGTTGCCGCTTTTCCGGCTAGCCAAAAGGGATGTGCAGTAGTCATGTTCATACGCTACGCGCTTTAGGTCGCCTATCCAAAGTCGGGTTCAAGCCTTATTTGCCTAGCCCGACCGCATTTTTAGTGTCAGATTCTTAGGTCTAGCATTACTCTCATGACTACTTCAGAATCAACAGCTATGACTGTTAACGACATTCCTCAGGAGCGTCGCCTAGTTACCGCAATCCCAGGACCTAAGTCCCTTGAAATTCAGAAGCGCCGAACTTCTGCGGTAAGTGCAGGTGTTGGTGCGACTTTACCTATTTTCATTAGTAAAGCTGCGGGCGGTGTCGTTGTCGATATAGATGGAAACTCATTGATTGACATGGGTTCAGGTATTGCCGTTACCAGCGTAGGTAACTCCGCAAAACAAGTAGTTGACCGAGTTATTGCTCAAGTACAAGATTTCACACATACCTGTTTCATGGTTACGCAATACGAAAGTTACGTAGAAGTTTGTGAAGCTCTTAATCGTCTAACACCAGGCGATCATGAAAAACGCTCAGCACTGTTTAATACCGGCGCTGAAGCTGTCGAAAACGCCGTGAAAATTGCTCGCGTATATACAAAGCGTCAAGCCGTTGTTGTATTTGAACATGGCTACCACGGCCGCACAAACTTAACGATGGCAATGACTGCAAAAGTTGCTCCGTACAAACAAGGGTTTGGGCCATTTGCTTCAGAAATTTATCGCATGCCACTTTCCTATCCAGCACATGATGGTTTAACCGGTAAAGAAGCTGCAGACCATGCAATTTCACGCATGATAAAAGAAATCGGCGCAGAAAATATTGCGGCAATTGTGATTGAGCCAATTCAGGGTGAGGGTGGCTTTATTGTTCCAGCTCAGGGATTCTTACCAAGTTTGGTTAAATTCTCTAACGACAATGGAATCGTATTTGTTGCCGATGAAGTGCAAACTGGTTTCTGCCGCACCGGTAAATGGTTTGCTTGCGAACATGAAGGCATTGTTCCTGACTTAATTACCACAGCTAAAGGTATTGCTGGTGGTTTACCGTTAGCTGCCGTAACTGGTCGTGCTGAAATTATGGATTCGGTGCACGCTGGTGGTTTAGGTGGAACTTATGGCGGAAATCCGATTGCTTGCGCGGCTGCATTAGGTTCAATTGCTGCCATGGAAGAAGAAGACTTAAACGAAAAAGCGCGCAACATTGAAGCGATTATGAAACCACGCTTAGCAAAAATTGCAGAAGCGACTGGAGTCATCAGTGACATCCGTGGCCGTGGTGCAATGATTGCAATCGAAATTGTTAAAAAAGATACTAATGAACCTGATCCAGACACAACTAGCAAAATTGCAAAAGCTTGTCATGCGGCCGGTGTAGTTGTCTTAACTGCTGGAACATACGGAAACGTTCTTCGCTTCCTGCCACCGCTAGTTATGCCAGAACACTTACTTGATGACGCGCTAACGATCATTGAACAGCAGATCAAGGAAGTTACTGCTTAATTACTATGAGTCAGGTATCCGAACACGCCTCGGTTAAGCGAGTTAAGGATTACCTCGCCCAAAACAATTTAGAAGTAGAAATAAAACACTTGACTGATACTGCGCGAACTGCAGTTGATGCAGCGGCAGCTCTCGGTGTAGAAGTTGGACAGATCGCTTCATCAATTGTGTTCTCAATTCCAGAACCAATATTGATAATTACCTCAGGAAAACACCGAGTCGATACTTCGTTTGTCGAACAGATAACGCGTATTCCAAAACTTGGTCGAGCTGATGCGGATTTCGTTCGAACTTGGAGTGGTTTTGCGATCGGCGGCGTTAGTCCAGTTGGCTGGCTAAATAAAAATGAAATTTTTCAACCTAAAACATTCATTGATAACGCCTTAGCCGAATACGAAGAAATTTGGGCAGCTGCAGGTCATACCCATGTAGTTTTCAAAACTAATTTTTCGGATTTGATGAAAATAAGTAAAGCCAAGCAGATTGAAGTTGAAAAATGAATTTGAAATTTGGCATGGTGACAATCGTGGTCGATGATTACGACATAGCGATTTCACATTACGTAACTGACCTTGGTTTTCATCTAATTGAAGATACGCAAATTGATTCGGCCAAGCGTTGGGTAGTTGTTTCACCAGGTGAAGAAGGGGCAAAAATACTTTTAGCAAAAGCAAGTACCCCTGAACAAATCAGCGCCATCGGAAATTCAACCGCTGGCCGAGTGGCATTTTTTCTTTACACCGAAGATTTTGAAAATGTCTACGCAAATTACAAAAAAGCTGGTGTTGAATTCACTGAAGAACCTCGCAGTGAAACTTTTGGCAAAGTTGTAGTTTTCAAAGATGCCTACGGTAATAAATGGGATCTAATTGAAAATCGCTAAGGCAATCTGCCGAGATTACCCGCAAACAAAATCAGCATTTACAGCCGACATTATTGCTGGAACCACAGTTGCCATTGTCGCGCTACCTCTTGCAATTGGCTTTGGTATCACAGCCGGTATGTCAGCAGCTGCCGGAATATCTACAGCAATTGTGGCTGGCTTATTAGCCGCAGTTTTTGGTGGATCTAAATTCCAAGTAAGCGGACCAACTGGAGCGATGACAGTTGTCTTAGTTCCGGTAATTGCAAAATTTGGACCTGCCGCGATTCCAGCTTTAGGTGTGTTGGCTGGAATAGGTTTATTGCTGCTGGCGGTATTTAAACTTGGAAACCTAATTAACCGAGTACCACATTCGGTTGTTGAAGGTTTTACCGTTGGTATCGCACTAGTCATCACTTTGCAACAGTTGCCAATGGCACTTGGTGCATCTAAGGGTTTAGGTGAGCGAACTATTCAAGTGGCGATTGGAACAATACAAAATGCGCTTAGCGCTGGTTTGAACTATCAAACAATTGGAGTAGTTGCCTTAACTTTGTTTGTGAAATTCAATATTGTGAAATTTGTGGTCTGGCTGAAAGTAAAGCCATATATTCCTGCAAGTTTTTCTGCATTACTAATTGCAACGACAGTTGTGCAACTTTTTAGTCTTGATGTGCAACTTATTGGCGAAATTCCTAGAAATGCAATCACCTGGACACCACCTATCTTTGAAAATATCTCAGCACTGATAATTCCGGCTCTTTCAATTACTTTGTTAGCGGCAATTGAATCGTTACTTGCTGCCCGAGTTGCCGACGATCTGGCTAAATCAACTAAGACTTTTGATCCGAATAAAGAACTCGTCGGTCAAGGAGTTGGCACAGTTGCTGCCTGTGTACTTGGTGGTATGCCTGCGACAGGTGCAATCGCTCGAACGAATGTAAATGTGAGATCGAACGCAACGTCGAGGCTTGCCGCGATAACTCATTCAATTGTTTTACTTTTAATTATTTTGTTTGCTGCACCTTTATTTTCACAGATTCCAAGTGCG
>CAJBBC010000044.1 GCA_903951185.1 uncultured Actinomycetes bacterium | reverse complement strand
GTTCATCGCAAATTAGAACTTCCGGAGAAACTGCCAACGACCTAGCAATACTGATTCTTTGTCGTTGTCCTCCAGAAAATTGGCGAGGATAACGACTGAACATTTCGTCAGGTATGCCAACTTGATTCAGAACTGATTTGGTTTTAGCAAGGAGATCTTCTTTATTTTTTGCTAAACGAAATACTTCAATTCCTTCACTCACAATTTCTTGCACTTTCATCCGAGGATTCAAGCTTGAATAGGGATCTTGAAATACCATTTGTACTTCTTGTCTAAATTTTCGTGAATCTTCTTCCGTAAATGTTGAAACAGTTTTGCCTTTATACAATATGTTTCCTGAATCAGGTTTAAGCAGGCCAACTAAGCATCTTGCGAGTGTCGATTTACCTGAACCGGATTCCCCAACTATTCCTATGGATCTATGAGCTGGAAAGTCAAGTGTTATATCTTTGATTGCAAACCTTTTGTTAGCACCCCGTCCATAAGATTTACTTAGACCCTTAATCTCAAATAATTCAGTCATGATACGTTGCTGCTTTCCATATTGGTGAGAATTGGGAAGTAGCACGCATACTGGTGCGTATTACTAGTTTCAATTAACTTTGGTGAATCGATCCGACACTTATCTTGTACTTGACTGCATCGATCTTGAAATACGCAGCCCATTGGTCTGTTGTTGGGTTCGGGTGTCGTTCCCTTAATTGTTGGCAAAGAAGTAGAAGGATCTCGGTTAACTGTTGGAATTGAATTCAGCAGTGCACGTGTATAAGGGTGACGCGACTGATAGAAAATTTCCTCTGCAGTTCCTTGTTCTAAAATCTGACCGGAATACATAACAATTACTCGATCGGCGAATCCAGCAACAACTCCCATGTCGTGCGAAATGAAAATAACCGCTAAATTTTTTTTCTTTGCCATTTTATTAATAAGACTTATGACTTGAGCCTGGATTCTTACATCTAGCGCTGTAGTCGGTTCGTCCGCTATTAAAATTTGTGGCTCAGCTACTAGTGCAATTGCAATCATGACACGTTGGCGCATTCCACCTGAAAATTGGTGTGGATACTTAACGAATGCAGTTGAAGGATTATCAAAACCTAATTCAGACAATAGATCAAGTGCTTTGGCTTTAGCATGAGATTTCTTAACTCCGCGAATTGTTAAAACTTCTGTAATCTGATCACCAATTTTCATGATCGGATTAAGCGTTGATAAAGAATCTTGAAAAGTCATTGCGATCTGATTTCCCCGAATCTCCCTCAATTCGCGCTCAGATTTTGTCAATAAATCATTACCTTCAAATTTTATTTCACCTTGATACTCAGCATCTTCAAGTAAATTCATAATCGTCATAGCTGTAACGCTTTTGCCAGATCCAGACTCACCAACGATAGCAACTCGTTCACCGGTATTAATTGAAAAACTTATTTGATCAATAATTTTAACTTCTTGAGAGTGTTTAGGTTTTATCGTTACTGATAAATTTTCGATCTCTAATATTGGTTGCGAGAAATTTGTGTTG
>CAJBBC010000043.1 GCA_903951185.1 uncultured Actinomycetes bacterium | reverse complement strand
TTTTCGGGCATAAAAAAAGCCTGGCGAACCAGGCTTTTTTTGACAAATAGGCTTAAGCGTTTGGACGACGGCCGTGGTTTGCCTTGTTCTTCTTACGATCGCGTTTTTTGCGGCCGCGCTTGCTCATCTTGACTCCTAGTAATAAAAGCTTGTTGTCTAAGGATAGGGCCTTAAGGGAGGTGCTTTTGCACCTGAGTAATTTCTATTTGAATATCAGCAATTTGGGCAACAATACGCTGATAAATCGCACTAGGTGCCGGTTCGCTGCCGCATGCTCGACTAATCATAATTTTGAGCATTTCCTCAAGTCCAAACTCGCTGTGACAAGGAGTGCATTCATCCAGATGATGCTGAATGAGTGTGCGTTCCATTAGGCACTCTTCATTGTCAAGATAGAAATAAACGGCTTCAAGCACTTCGTTACATGGAGTCTGATGATGATTTCCGCAGCTCATGACTTCCGCTCCTTAATGAAACCATTTTCAATTGCATAGTCTTCTAGTAGCTCACGTAGTAATTTACGGCCTCGACTTAGGCGAGACATTACGGTACCAACTGGAATCTCCAAGATGGCGGCAATCTCTTTGTAGGCGAAACCGTCTACGTCCGACAAGTAAACAACATTGCGAAAATCCTCTGGAATCGAATTTAAAGCATTCGAAATAATGTCATTTGGTAAATTTTCCAGCGCTTCAGTTTCAGCAGATTTTAGACCGCCTGAAGTGTGGCGCTCAGCTCTGGCCATTTGCCAATCTTCAATTTGCTCAGTCGGGTCAATTGCTGGTCCACGTTGGTTTTTCCGGTATTGATTTATAAAAGTATTGGTCAGAATTCTAAATAGCCAGGCCTTTAAGTTCGTGCCCTCTTCGAAGGACTTGAAAGAGCGGTACGCCTTTGCGAAAGTTTCTTGAACTAAATCTTCGGCATCTGATGGGTTACGAGTCATTCGCAGCGCACCTGCGTAAATCAAATCAAGCATTGGTAAAGCGTCGCGTTCAAAACGCTCAGTTAATTTAGCCAACTCAACTGGTGAATACTTTTCGGTAGGGCCAGCCGACTCAACTTCTATCTGTTCAGCATCAATCTGTTCAGCATCAATCTGTTCAGAGTCAAATTCTGAAAGATCTGGTTGCTCTAGCTCAGCCTTGCTCATAATTATTGACTTTACCTCGTTTTTGGGTGCGTCTAATTTAGTTCGGGTAAGTAGGGCATAAGTCACATGAATTTCAACTGACTTTGTAGTCGATCTATTCCCAAGAATTTGTGTGCGCTAAGTAAAAACTCAATAGCAACTAGGCTAAGAGGGTGATTGACCTTTGGAATGCGCCAACTAGGAGTGCAGCGCTGGACGCCCATATTTCAATTCCTGGGTCAAAATCCTTAACAAATCGATGGCTATTGTTGTCAGCAATTGCGAGCACTCCCTCAAGAATTAATTTGCCGCTTCGAGCTCGCGATACAGATTTGATGGTTAATGCTTTAACTTCATTAGGCGTTGGTATTGAAAATAGCCCAAATGCACTTCGAGATTATGACTTGCAAGCTGGCCCATCAGAGGCTGACTTAATTATTACGCCAGGTAAATTTACGGGCCCAACTGAAATTGATTGTGGCTTGGCTGGAACTGTCATGCGCTTTGTTCCACCAATTGCCACCCTGGCCGATGGTGATGTCCGATTTGATGGGGATCCACGCGCCCGGCTTCGCCCAATGAAACAAATTATTGAGTCTCTGGAAAAACTTGGTGCAAAAATTGTGGATGATGGTCGAGGAACTTTACCCTTCACCATTGCGGCCAATAGTCGAATAGCTGGTGGCCGCGTCGAACTCGATGCTTCAGCTTCATCACAATTTATCAGTGCACTTTTGTTGGCTGGATCAAGATTTGATGATGGTGTTGAAGTAGTGCATAACGGTGGGCAGTTGCCATCTCTTCCACATATTGAAATGACCGTTGAGACTCTGGCCCAAGTTGGTATCCCAGTTTCAGTAAACATACTTAATTCAAATCAGGCTTCCTGGAAAATTGAACCAGGCAAACCTCAAGGATTTAACGTCACTGTTGAACCCGATTTATCTAACGCCGCGCCGTTTGTTGCCGCGGCTTTAGTCACAGGTGGATCAGTAACGATAAAAAATTGGCCAACTCAAACTTCACAAGCTGGAGATACATTACGAGAATTGATTCCTTCACTCGGTGGAAAAGTTGAGCGAAATGGTAGCGATGTAAAATTTAGTGGAACTGGTGAAATTTTTGGTATTGATTTTGATATGCACAATGTCGGTGAATTGACTCCTGTTATTGCCGCCTTATGTGCCCTAGCGCAAACACCGTCTCAACTTCGCGGGATTGCACATTTACGTGGACATGAAACTGACCGTCTAGCTGCCCTAGCAACTGAGTTAACAAAACTAGGCGGAACAGTTAAGGAAACAGCTGATGGTTTAGTAATCCAGCCAGCAACTTTAACTGGTGGCACTTTTGCTACATATGACGATCATCGAATGGCCATGGCCGGAGCGGTTATCGGGCTTCGAGTTCCTGATTTGCAAATAGAAAATATTGAAACGACTAGTAAAACTCTGCCAGGCTTTGGCAACATGTGGCTAGAAATGGTGAATTCGTGACTCGGTACGAAGAGCAGAATTTTGACCGACCAAATCGGTTCAACTCTCGTCGCAGGTCAAAGGATCGTCCCGATTTCTCGGCAGCCGAAATAGGTCAAGTGGTAGCAATCGACCGTGGTCGCATAACGTGCGTGTATCCACTTAACGTCATCCATGAAGAGCAAGTAAATGTAGTAACAGTTAAAGCGCGCGAACTTGGGCGCAAAGGTGTAACTATCGGCGACTTAGTTCGATTAGTCGGAGATCTCTCCGGAAAAACGGACACTTTAGCTCGACTTGTAGAAGTACTCCCCCGAACAAATGAGTTGATGCGAACAGCCGACGACACTGATCCTGTTGAGCGAGTAATTGTGGCTAACGCAGATCAAATGGCAATTGTTACTTCGGTAACAAACCCGGAGCCAAGAGTTGGCCTCATTGACAGATCTTTAGTGGCCGCATTTCACGCTGGGATGCAACCGATATTTGTTATTACTAAAACTGATTTAGCTTCCGCAAAAGAATTACTGGCTAACTACGATGGGATGGATTTACCCCATGTCTTAATCGATAATAAAAAGGGTAAAGGTATTTCAGACCTCAGAAAACTTCTGAATGGTCACAGCACTGTGTTTATCGGTCATTCTGGTGTTGGAAAATCAACTTTAGTTAATGCACTTGTGCCTAATGCCGATCGCGTAACTGGCGATGTGAATGACATAACTGGCCGCGGTAAACATACCTCAACTTCGGCAGTAGCTCTGGCTTTGCCAGGTGACAGCGGATGGGTTATTGATACACCTGGTGTTCGGTCTTTCGGCTTAGCCCATGTAAAGCCGCAAGACATTATCGAATCATTTCCTGAACTAGTTGAAGGTGCACTTGACTGCCCTCGCGCCTGCACCCATGTCAGTGCCAGTGGTGGGCGGCCGCCCGATTGCGCTTTAGATAGTTGGGTTGAATCAGGTAATGCTGGAAAAGCAGGGCAACAAAGATTAACTTCGCTACGAAGACTCCTCTTCGCCCTGCAATCTCCGTCTAGCTAACTCATAGTGGGATTCATTAATCGACGAACTAACTCGATTTAAAACAAGTAGTAGAACAGCAATATCGTCACTAAAGCCAAATCCAGCAATAACATCTGGAATTAAGTCAGCTGGCATTATGAAATATGCAAGGGCAGCAGCCAAGGTAGCTTTAACTTTAAACGGTGTCTTAGGATCACGAAGCGCATAGTAAGCAGCTGTGATTTGTTCAGCAAATGGGATTTTTCCGGCAGCTGATAATTTTTTAGGGAAGGCATCCAAAACACCTTGGATTTTTTCTGGGTTCTTTGTGAAAAAATCTGTTGCGGCTTTAACTGTAGCTTTGATCGCCCGATCCGAAAACTTCATTCGACTAAACATCCAAACCTTAGCTGCCAATAACTTCTTATTTAAAGCCTACGACAATTTTATTACTTATTTAACGGGCAGTTACCCGCATAGGTAGGCCATTATGAGGACGTAGCGTTACCGATGCATCAATTGGAACTTCACCACTTTGTAACGGAGTGATTTTCCAATTGCGGTACAGATCGGCCAAAATTAAAGATCCTTCGAGCAGTGCCATATCGCGACCGATACATAATCTTGGTCCAGCTCCGAATGGTAAGTAACCAACTTGTGGCACACCATCTTTCATGCGATCGGGATTGAACTTTAATGGATCTTGCCAAACTGATTCATGTCGATGGGTAACCCAAGGACTTAAGATCACTAAAGAGTTTGCTGGAATTTCAATATCAGAAACCACAACTGGTTCTAAAGTTCGACGCGTAATTAACCAGGCTGGTGGATAAAGTCGCAAAGTCTCATTAAAAACTTGCAGGCTACGATCTGAATTTGCCGCTAAAGCTTCTTGCTCATTCATATTTTTACCAAGTAAGTGCACTGCCCAAGTTAAAGCACTTGCCACTGTCTCATGGCCAGCAACTATGAAAGTTGCTATTTCATCGCGGAGTTGTTCCTTATTTATATCATTTGCATCTTGAGCTGCCAGTAGCACATCGAGCATATCTCTTATTGGTTGGCCTGCGGGTAATCGATCTTTAAGTCTTAATTTCAAAATTCGATCGATGGCTGAATCGAGTAACGCGACCGCTTTATTCATACTTTGATTCGCTGGCGTTGGAATTCGTAAAGGTAAAGCGAGTGGATTTTGAGCTCGAGCAACCACGCCATGAAGTGCGCTAATCGTTGCTTGGGTTATTTCAAGTGCTTCGCCACTTAAGTCCGTGCCGAATAACGTATTGCCGGTGATCTCTAGTGCAAGCGACATCATCTCTTGGTCTAAATCCATGATTTCATCGCCAGCTGAAACTGCTTTAGTCCAGCGCTGATTAAGTCGATCTAAAGCTGCGACAACTTCATTTTGGGTTAGCGCAATCATTTCGTGATGGAAAGCTGGTTGAAGTATCCGGCGGCGCTGTTTCCAAACTTCTCCATCTGCAGTCAGTAAACCTTCCCCGGTTACTAAAGAAAGTGAGGTGTATTGGATGGTTCGTTTATTTACTTGCTTGTGTTTTGCCACCAAAATATCCCGAGCACCTT
This sequence comes from uncultured Actinomycetes bacterium, assembly GCA_903951185.1. Lineage (GTDB taxonomy): Bacteria > Actinomycetota > Actinomycetes > S36-B12 > UBA5976 > UBA5976. The sequence goes on along the minus strand of CAJBBC010000043.1, from coordinate 3,188 downwards.
CAGGTGAGGCGACAAAATAAGTAGCCGGTTTTGGAATTGGAAATTGGACTACATCACCAAATTGCAATCTTGCATTTGCCAAAAACGGAAGGGGTTCGGCCATTATTTTTTTCATCATCGTTAACATCTGCATACCCTTTGGACCTGGTGCAGTCACCGGGGTATTCCAGCCGTAACGCTTTGGTAGATTTTCTATTTTGGTCATGAAACTTAACTCGCTGAAACTTTTCGCTTAGCAAAAGGATTCAAGCCCATAACAAGTGCGCAGCCAACCATAATAATCACTGACCCAATAACTTGATTTACTGAAAGTGTTTCACTAAATAACAAGTAGCCAAGAATAACGGCAACGACCGGAACTAAAAATTCAGTTGTTAATGCTGTAGTAGCACCAACTTCAGCCACTAACTTGAAGTAAAGAATGTAGGCAAGTGAACTTGCGGTCGCGGCTACCGCAATCAAAGAAAGGATGTCACCCACAGTTGGCGTGCGAATAATTGGCGCGATAAAGAGTAATGGCATAGTCCAAAGTGAACCAAAAAGAAATGTTCCAATAGTTTGTTCCCAAGAGCCAATGTGCGCTGCTTTATGACGTGAGTAATTCCCACCCAAGGCAAAACCAAATGAAGCAATAAATGAACCAAATACCCCTAGCCAAAATTCTCGATTAACCGCTTGTGGCGATAAGCCAATCAAAATAACAACGCCACTGAAACCAACAATTAAGCCGATAGTTTTTATTAAAGCTGGTTTTTTGCGGGACCAGATACTTTCTATTACCAAACTATAAAGTGGAATTGTTGTCACTAAAATGGCGGTTAACTGAGTGCCAAGGCGACTAAGGGCAAAATTCATTCCACCTAGATTCATACCAACGCTGGTGGCGCCAAGCACGGCAAAATGTTTCCAATTTCCGTCGAAATCCAAACTACGTTTTGTGGCTAAAGCAATTAGGAAAACTATTGCGCTGGCAATGAAACCCCGAAAAGCAACACCACCTGCCCAGCCCAGTGAAGCAACTACTGGAACTAGAAAAGCAAATGAAGACCCCCACATAATTGCAACCCAGGCATACATGTTGAGTTGGCGAGGAGTCATAAATCGACTATATCCCCACAACTACTGACTCCCTATTTTGGGTTAAGTTCGGGCATTAGATTTTCGGCGAGTAAAGTTGTAAATGAAGGAAAAATAGAAAGAAGTCAAAATGAGTGCAGATTTAGCGAACAAAGTTGTGGTCGCCGTAATTGAACGTGATGAAACCAGAATATGGACAACAAATGCAGAAAAAGGAACTAAACCTGAAGTAGTCCACCAACCGGCTAATGCTGAAAATCATCGTCATGTGCGTGATGCACAGCACCATAGTGGGCATGATTCAGATAAAGCAGCGAAGGCATACTACGAAGCAATATCTGCTGCGTTGGCAACTGCTGGAGAAATACTTTTAGTTGGTCATGGAAATGGCAAAGCTAACTGGATGGTTAAATTCGTGCAGCATCTTGAACGACACCATAAAGATGTTGCCCATAAAGTTGTTGGCGCACTTGATATTAATGTTCCAGCAATGACGGAAAATGAAATTTTAGCCGCAGCTCGAAACTGGTTCGATGAGCCAGTTCACCGACGTTAAAAAGTAAAACAAATAAGTTAGGCAAATATGAGTGCATTCAGAGATTTCTTCACACCGAAGAATATCGCTGGCAGCAAAGTGACGCTTCGCGATGTCACAAATGCACCATATTTTCGCCTAGCTGTGCTTAGTTCACTTGCGGCGACTACTGCCTACTTCATCGGCGCTAACAGCAATATGATTTCTGGAACAACAGCAGCTATAACAACACTTGTTTCAGTCAGACATACTTTCCACGACTCTATTCGGGAAAGCTTTACCCAAATTATTGGCGTACTAATTGGCGGCACTGTTGCATTTACCGCCATTCAATTAATCGGTTTTAATTCTTTCGTGGTTTTATTCGCTGTTTTTAGTTGCTTTATAACAGCGCGTTTATTAAAACTTGGTGAAGAAGGTGCAATTGCACTTGGTATTACATTAATTTTGGTGATGGGTCCACGCACCTCAAGTGGAGCGATTGAAACTATTGAGCAACGCTTTTTTGGAGTTTTGCTGGGTGTGGCATTAGCTATTTTTGTTTCTTACTTTGTACGCAAAGGTTCGCCGCATAGTCGTGCATTGAAAGCCGGTATCGATCAGGCGTTGGCGATGGCTGCCCTCCTGCACAAAATTTCGGACAAGTTATCTAGTGAAGCTGGGCAAATAACGCCCACTCAAGCAGTGCTCTGGTTGGCAAAAGCTGAGCGGATATCCGAGGAGTTACTCGAGATTAAAGCTCAGGCATTATCCGCCGTTGAAGGCTCAGGCTGGTCACCAATTATTGATCGACGTGATGCTGAAGCAGTGCTTAAACAGATTGAAATGAATGAGGCAACGGCTGCCACAGTCGTGAGCATCTGTCGGGAATTAGTACTAACTTTCGGTAAATCTGAAAAAATCCCGACCTTATTGGCAAGTGCACTTGCTGGTGTTTTGAGCGCTACTGCAGATGTAATTTCAGAGCAGGCTGAAGTTGCCGAAATTGCACCCGCCACTTCAGCTGATGAAGATGATGTTGCTTTTGATGAAATGCGTGATGAGGCAATAAAGGAACTTCGTGGGCTCGATGAAACTCAGCCCCTTTTAATTGGTGGTTCGATTCTGCGAGACGCCGAGAAAATTAATGATCTACTAACCTGACCGGATTTAAAATGAGCAAATTATTTAAGATGAGCGTTGCCTCGGTCTACGTTCATTACGTTAATAAGATCGAACGTAAAAATAGGACTAAGGCTGAATTAGATAAGGTTATTTGTTGGCTAACTGGATTGACTCCAGTTGAGATTAAAGAGCATCTTAAAGCTGAAACAACATTTGAAGATTTTTTTAAAGTTGTTAAATTGAACCGAAAATCCAAACTAATCACTGGGACAATTTGTGGTGTTCGGATTGAAGAAATTGAAGATCCGTTGATGAAGAAAATTCGCTACTTGGACAAATTAGTTGATGAATTGGCTAAAGGGCGACCGATGGAAAAAATCCTGCGCGAATAGCCTTTCTAGGGTTAAATACTCGATTTTGATCGCCTAGTGAACTGCCGTATTCTTAGTAAGCCGACGCGGGGTGGAGCAGC
>CAJBBC010000042.1 GCA_903951185.1 uncultured Actinomycetes bacterium | reverse complement strand
AGAACTGGATTCCACGGGTTAGGGCTCCATCGATTAGTAGGTTTGCACCGCTAGTCCGAGATGAAACAGGGCTTGAAATAAACACAACACCTGAAGCAATCTCTTCGGCAGTTCCCATTCGTCCGGTCGGATTTAGATCCATTGCGAACTTGAATAGGTCAGCATTACCTTTTTCTATGTTCTCCCAAACGCCACCCGGGAAGTAGGTATTGCCTGGAGAAACTGTGTTAGCTCTGATGCCCTTTTCAGCAAGCGACAGCGATAACCCAGCCATGTACCCGATGATTGCAGTTTTGAATGTTCCGTATGGTCCTGCAGCGAAATCCGCTTCTCGACCAGAAACACTCGAAATTGCAACAAGTGACTTAACGTCACTCTTATCCAAATGAGGAATAACTGCTTTACAAAGATTCACAGTTCCCATTAAGTCCACTCGGTAAGAAGTGTCCCAATTCTCGTCTTCATCTGGAATTGCAAGTGCACTTACGTTTGCAACCGCCATATCAATACCGCCAAATTCCTTAGCTGTATCTGCGACCCACTTACGTAGCGCTTTTGCATCACCGACATCAACCACTGACCCTTTAGCGTTTACGCCTTTAGCTGTCAGTGACTTTTCAGTCTCTTCAACTTCTTTTGAATTTCGGGCGCAAAATGCTACGTTCGCACCTTCACTAGCAAATTGTTCAACAATCGCTCGGCCAATACCTTTAGTACCGCCAGTGACTATAGCAACTTTGCCTTTGATCTTTAGATCCATCAGATTTACCCTTTCTACTTACGGAACGGTGTGCCAAGCGGAAGTACTTGCATACCTTGGGTTTGCTGTTTTTTCATATTTTGGACCTTCCAATCCAACTGAAGTTACAAAAATTAATACAACTTCATTTACTGCTACTTCACCAATTTGGCAATGTCGCAGAGTCTTTGATGCATCCCATCAAAAGCGCTTGCTTTTGGCAGAATCTTTTTTGGTATTTTTGTCACGACTGAATAATTCGTATCCACGCAATTTGCGATTGGCGAAAGTGATACTTGAGTAACCAGCTGGTAGGCATCCATGTAGTGAATACCAAGAAGTTGACTTAACCAATTAACTGACTCGACTTGGGCAATGCGCCAAGCATCTTCCATTGGACGAGATGAGCCAACAACCATCCAGTAATCGTCATTTTCTAAGCGAGGCCACATTGGCGCGTTACCTTTAATTAGGTCAACTAGGATCACTGAATTCATGGCACCTTCAATTGCAGTGCCACAAGATTCACCTTCACCTTGTCGGTAGTGGCCATCTCCGATGGAGAATAAGGCTCCTTCAACATTTACGCCCAGATAAACAGTTGTGCCAACTTTCATTTCTGGCGTATCCATATTTCCGCCAAATCTTTCTGGAACCAGACTGCTGCGAACTTCCCCACCCGGAGGTGCCACACCCACAGTGCCAAGCATATTTTCAATCGGCATTGAGAATTCAAGATCCCCAAAGCGAGATTGGAATCCCACTTCTTTTCGTTTTGAATCAACGTGATAGATCCACGTTGCTTCGGGCAACGGCTGTTGCAGCATTGCGGTGCGATCTGTCGAAGTCAACCCACCGAAAAATGGAATAGTTGATGAGGCTCCAAAATTTCTTGCCGGCTCTAAATCAACAATATGCAAAACCAAAGTATCGCCCGGCTCTGCACCCGTCACATAAAAAGGACCAGTTTGAGGATTTACATACCTAATATCAACTTTTTGACTTGGCAGGTCGTCAACTGACTGCAAAGCAAAGTTGAATGCATCCTCAGACCACAAACGAAGTACGCTGCCGGGTTTAACGGTTAAAACTGGTTTAGCTCCACCGAAGGTGTATACATATTGAGAACGCTCTGGCTTGAAACTGATTTCTTCCATTTCTCTCCTTAATTATTTCTCGTTATTTATTTATATTGACCGGAACTAATTCTGTTAGCTGAGTGACATGCTTTTCAGAAAGCTCAGCTAGATCTGTTACCCCGAGTAGCTGCATAGTGCGAGTTATTTCGGAAGTTAAAATCTCCATAGCTCGCTGAACACCAGCAAGACCGCCCGCCATAAGGCCGTATAGATACGCTCGTCCCACTAATGTGCTTTTTGCGCCCATAGCAACCGCAGCCACGATGTCTGCACCAGACATAATTCCGGTATCCAAAAGGATCTCAACATCTTTACCGATTTCCCGATTTACATTAGGTAATAAATGGAATGGAATTGGCGCTCGATCTAATTGGCGACCACCATGATTAGAAAGGACTATTCCGTCCACGCCGTATTTTGTGAGCTCTTTGGCGTCCTCAAGTGATTGAACCCCTTTAATAACTAGCTTGCCCGGCCATTCACTACGAATCCACTTCAGGTCTTCGAAGGTGACTGATGGATCAAACATTTTGTCAATTAACTCGGCCACCGTTCCCTCCCAGTGGCTAAGCGAAGCAAATTCAAGTGGCGGAGTCGTTAGAAAGTTAAACCACCAACCTGGTCTTGGGATGGCATTTGCGATTGTCCGCAAAGTTAATGCGGGTGGAATCGACATACCATTACGTTTATCTCTTAACCGAGCTCCAGCCACTGGTACATCGACAGTTACGATCAAAGTGTCAAAACCACTTGCTTTAGCTCGACGAATTAGTTCAAGTGATTGTTCACGCGCCGTCCATAAATAGAGTTGGAACCAACGACGTCCTCCAGGTTCTACTGCTGCTAAATCTTCAATGGAAGTTGTTCCCATAGTGGAGAGAGTGAAAGGTATTCCAATTTGCGCTGCTGCAGTTGCGCCAGCAATTTCTCCAGAAGTATGCATCATTCGAGTAAAGCCAGTTGGTGCAATTGCGAATGGGTAAGAACTTTGATCGCCGAGTACAAAACTTGAGGTATTTACTTTCGAAACATCACGCAAAATATTTGGATGAAATTCAATGTTGCGAAACGCTTGACGTGCGCGGCTTAATGACAATTCTTCTTCGGCGGCACCGTCGGTGTAATCAAATGGGGCTTTTGGGGTGCGGCTTTTAGCAATTTTGCGTAAGTCAGAAATAGTTAGAGCGGCAACTAAATTTCGTTTAGTACGATTTAGCTCAATCGGTTTGAATTTTAAAAGTGGTGCTAAATCTCTTGGTTTTGGCACGCTGCGCTTAATCACTCAGTACTCCAAATCTGTAGATTTTAGTGAAATGCTACCTGATTTCGCATGCTTGGCTTGAGTGAACCCATCAGAAACTATTGAGCCAGTCTGGTTATTAATCATGTTGAGTCTGGCAAACTAAAGTAATGAAATCAGATGGGGTTCCAGTTGTTCGGTCAACTCGGCAACGTACGGCGGTCGCAAATATTTTGATGACGATTACTGACTTTAGGTCAGCCCAAGATATTTATGCCAAGCTGCAAGAATCTGGTGAATCTATTGGTTTATCAACGGTTTATCGAACATTACAAAGTATGCATGGTACGGGCGAAGTTGATGTAGTGCTGCGCTCCGACGGTGAATCAATGTATCGACGATGTACAGATGGTCATCATCATCATTTAGTTTGCCGCTCTTGCGGCCACACAGTCGAAGTAGAGGGTCATGCCGTTGAGGAATGGGCCGATTCAATTGCCACAAAATTTGGGTTCAATGACGTTGACCACACATTAGAAATTATGGGTTTGTGCGCTGACTGTTCTTAGTGAGTATGTGGCGCTTGTTCTTGAATTTCATTTTTATGCCGCAAATGTAGTGAACTCGTGGTTAGGGCGAGCAGAATAAAAATTGCAAGTGATAACAACACAATCGTTGGCCCTGGTGGCACATCTACATAAAACGAAATAGTTAAACCGCCAGTTGCGCAAAGTACGCCGATTGCTGATGCAAGTAACCCAGTTGATTTAAAGCTATGTGTAAGTTGTTGAGCTGCAGCCACCGGCACGATCATAATTGCACTAACTAGCAGTAACCCAACGGTTCGCATGCCGACCACAACGGTTACGGCAGCCATTGAAGTTAATAACGTGCTCATCGCCGTTACTCTTATTCCTTGAACTCGAGCAGTTTCCAAATCTAAGCTCATCGCAAAAATTTGGTTTCCAAATTTAATTAAGATTGCGATCAATAACAAACCGGCAAAACCTAATGAAATAAAATCTTGGGTAGATACTGTCGAAAGCGAACCAAATAAATATTGATTAAGTGCCGTACTGGCTTTCCCCCCGGCTAGCGAAGTAAGTAAAACGCCGCCTGAAATACCACCATAGAAAATTAGGGCTAGCGCCAAATCTCCAGCAGTTTTACTCTTATTCCGCACTAGTTCAAGGATGAAGGCACCAAGGATAGAGACAATCAGCGCTGTTATTACTGGCTCAGTTCCGGTTAAGAAAGCTAGGCCAACTCCGGCAATAGCAACGTGACCCATGCCATCACCAAGTAGCGCTAATCGACGTTGAACTAAAAAGACTCCTACTAGCGGGGCAATTAATCCCACGATTACCGCAGCAATTAAAGCTCGTTGCATAAACTCATAAGAAAGCATATTTAATCCAACAACCTAGCTTGGTTAGTTGTGCTGTGGTTGGTTGTGCCGAGGTTATGGTGAATCGATTCGGCTTCTGAAGGCAGGTTGGCTACCGGGCCGTGGTACGCGACTCCCCCGTTAGCTAAAACTATTGCATTGTCGATGTCGTGTTTAAACGGACCTAATTCATGAGTAATCATGATCACACAACTACCTTTAGCTACCAAACTTCTTATCGCGCTAACAAGTACTACTTGATTTGCTGAATCGACTCCAGCGGTCGGTTCATCAAGAATGTAAATATCTGCTTTAGTAGCAAGTGCTCGCGCTAAAAGTACTCTGCGTTGTTGACCATCTGATAATTCATCTAGGCGATCTTGGGCACGATGCTCTAACCCAACTTGTGCTAACGCCGAAAGTACTTGAGACTTCTTTTCTTTGCCAGACATTTTTTGACTTGGGAAAACCAACGCGGCATTAACTGTTTCAAAAACAGAAACTGGGACAGTTGCTGAATTAATTAATTTCTGTGGAACGTAAGCAACTCGGTGCCAATCTTTAAAGTTCTCAAGGATTTGACCATGTATTTCAACAGAGCCTTCGTGTACCGGAAGTAACCCAAGTAATGCGCGAATTAACGTGGTTTTACCACTGCCATTAGCCCCAAGTATTGCTGAAGTTTTCCCGGGATAAAAATCTAAATTGATGTCACTTAAAACTGAAATATCGTCAAAGGACACACACAAATGACGCGCCGAGATACTCGGCGCGTCATTTGCACTAGTTAAATTCACGAGCAGGTTTGTCCCTTTATTAGAGCTTGAAAGTTAGCCTTCATTACTGTAATAAATGTATCGGTTGAGCCTTCCATTAGTCCTTCGATCGGATCAAGGACTGCCACTGTGGCACCAGTTTCATCCGCTACAGTCTGGGCGATTGCTGGTGAAACTAACGTCTCGTAGTAAATTGTGGTGATTCCTTCAGCCTTAACCATTTCAGCAATTTCAACTAATCGAGCTGGGCTTGGTTCTGATTCCGGGGACAACCCAGCAATACCGTGTTGGGTGAAACCATAAGCATTTGCAAGATACCCGAATGCATCATGACTAGTTACAATTTCTTTTAACTCACAGTTAGCAAGCCCGGCGGTAAATTCATTATCGAGGGCTGCTAGTTCAGAATTAATCGCTTTAGTGTTTGCTGTGTAAAAATCTGCACGATCTGGATCAATCGAAATTAAACGTTCGCTAATTGCATTTGCCATCAGAATCATATTTGCTGGATCTAACCAGATGTGTGGATCGAATGCGCCGTGAACATCTGCTTCAACTGCAGCCTCATCAGATGCAACTTCGCCTTCATGTGCATGCTCAGCTGATTCAAGTAAAGTTACGCTCTGTCCAAGGTCAAGGGCGCGGTCTGGAATTTGGGATTCAATTGCTTCGTCTACAGCTGGCATGAAGCCATCAACAAATAGCGCTAGCGAAGTTTTTTCAAGTTCGGCAACCTGTACTGGCGTTAATTCCAAATCATGTGGCTCAGCGCCTGGTGTGGTTAGCGAGATAACTTGTATTTGATCGCCACCAATACTCTTGGCTAAAAATTCAAGTGGATAAAAAGCTGCGTGCACGATTACAACTTGACCTGTTGTTGTACTCTCCTGTGGATTTGCGACTTCTTCTGAGGAGGAGCAGGCGCTCAGTACCAATGAAAAAATAGCAGCGGCGACAATTAGGGTTGATTTGTTTTTAATGAACATGATTCCCATATTATCTTATTGAAAATGATTGTCAAATAGGCAAATCTAGGGGTTATCTGGTGATGGCTTATAGGCTGAAAGCATGTTCACAGCATCTAAATCCCGGTTAATTATTGGCGTATTTATCGCAACTTTCGCACTTTCTAGTTGCACTTCGGCTGACTCCCAAGGTGTTGGTGGATCTGGAATCGGTTTAGGTGACAGTGATGCAGCCATCTCAGCTACACCAGTTGATATGTCACCAATGGACATGGCAAATACGGGTAAAGCCATCGCTGGCGCAGAATTTGTCAGTAACCCCCAGCAAAGTGTTATTCGCACCGGTGGACTGACTTTGACAACTTCAAATGTCACAGAAGTTTATGAAAAAGCTCAAGTGGTAATTAGCGAGTTCAATGGCCGAATTGAAAATTCAACTTTTGATGTTGGCTCTTCAAACTACGGACCAACTGGTTACCTCACTGCCCGAATACCTGAAGCTAAGTTTGACGCAGCGCTTGAGGCATTAAGCGGATTAGCAAAGCAATCCACGGTAAGTGTGAGCAGCGCCGATGTTACTTTACAAACTATTGATCTTGAAGCGAAACTAAAAGCATTAACTACTTCTAAAGATCGTCTTGTTGAATTACTGGAACAAGCCAGTACCACTGCAGATTTAATTGCAGCTGAGCAAGCACTTGCCGCGCGGCAAAGTGAGATCGATAGTTACCAAAGTCAGCTCGATTACTTATCTTCACAAGTTGCCGAATCAACTTTGACTATTCAAATTGTTGATGACTCAACTTCAATCACCCAAGGTCTGCGTGGCATTAAAGAGACTATGCTTCAAACAGCCAAGAGCTTCTTACAGGCTTTTGAGAATGTAGTGATTTTTATTGGCACAGCCATTCCATGGGTAATTGTTTTCTCAATACTGTTAGTCACTGGGCGCGCAATAACTCGCTTAATCCGCCGTCGCCAGTAAATAGTTTGAGCGCGCAGGAGACCAATCCGCAAACTATCCTTAGTTAATGCGGTTGGCTAGGACGAAGAACGGTTTCACCCCAAAGGTTTGCGCCCAATGTGGCCTTGAATTTGAATGGCGTAAGAAATGGGCACGCGATTGGGAAACTGTTAAATACTGCTCGGATAAATGCCGGAAAAAGTCATGAACAAACTTATCTATGTTCCGTTTGATCAACTCAACCAACAATATGGCGCCCTTAAGACAGCCGACCCCAAATCTGATCACATCGTCCTAATCGAAAGCCAGAGAATGGTGAGTGGGCGAAGCTGGCATAAACAGCGATTACAGTTCTTAGTTTCTAGCGCTCGACATTTTGCCAAAGAGCTTGAGACCAGTGGTTTTTCGGTAACTTACCTAGAAAGTGCCACCACAGTTACTGGATTGTCTGAAGTCAAAGCCAAATTTCCAAAGTATGAACTTATTTGTGCCACCCCCAATTCATTTAAATTGCGCCAAGATTTAAAAGATCTTGGCGTTCATTTCGTAGAAAATGACTTCTTTCTTACTTCTAGCGATCTATTTAAAATCTGGGCTGATCAACAAAAGTCATACACGATGGAGAATTTCTATCGTGCCCAACGAAAACGCCTAAACATCCTGATGTCTGGCGATAAACCAGTTGGTGGCACCTGGAATTATGACGCTGAAAATCGACTACCCCCACCAAAGCAACACGACTGGGGTAAATCACTTACCTTCATTGCTGATGAAATCGATCTAGAAGTTACCAAGCAACTACCTGAAAATACTTGGGGTAATTTAACTGAAAAAGTTTGGGCGACAACAAGGTCTGAAGCTCTAGTGCAAATGCAACACTTCTTTGAAAACCACTTCAAGGATTTTGGCCCGTACGAAGATGCCATGCCCGCCACAAGTTGGACGGGACATCATTCACTTTTGAGTCCCTACTTAAATAATGGTCTACTGCATCCAAGTGAAGTAGTCGCCGCCGCAATTGCCAAATTTGATTCTGGTGAAATTTCGATTTCATCTTGTGAAGGTTTTATTCGTCAAATAATTGGTTGGCGAGAGTACATAAATGGGATGTATTGGTATTTAGGTGAGGATTACCGTAATTCAAATGGACTAGAGGCTAATCGCAAACTTCTGCCGCTATTTCATGATCCAACTCAAACTGAAATGAACTGCGTAAAGTCAGTTGTTCAGGATGTTCAAAACTATGGCTGGACCCATCACATCCCGCGCTTGATGGTACTAAGTAACTTGGCATTATTAACTGGAACTTCACCACAAGAGTTCTTGAATTGGATGCGTGAAGTCTTTATTGATGCAGCTGACTGGGTTATGGTGCCAAATGTGATTGGAATGGCAACTCATGCTGATCATGGAGTTTTAATGACAAAACCCTATGCAGCAGGCGGCGCATACATTTCTCGAATGAGTGAATTTTGTAAACCTTGTAAGTACGATCCAAAGAAACGCACTGGTGATGATGCCTGTCCTTTCACCACGCTTTACTGGGATTTCCTGGATCGCAACCTAGATCATTTTAAAAATAATCACCGCATGTTCCAGCAAATAAATGGGTTAAAGCGGCTATCTGATTTACCTCAAGTTCGAGTCAGAGCGCACGAAGTGCTCAACAGACTGGACGCTGGAAGTATCTGAATTGCCTTTCTGGTAAATTTGAGAAATGGCAACTAAAAGTGGGGATCGCTCCGATTACTTTCCAGCAATAGAAAAGAAGTACGGCCAACCGATGCGGTATTGGCATGATGTTATGGCTGAACTTTCTGACTGGAAGTATCCAGAGCAAATTGCTTTCTTAAAAGAAAATCACGGCTTTAGTCAAGCGCATGCAAATGCACTGGTTATGTTCT
>CAJBBC010000041.1 GCA_903951185.1 uncultured Actinomycetes bacterium | reverse complement strand
CAGTATCTACCCCCACTGCGCGGATTATGTCGATACCTAAGTCGCGAAGTTTTTGGTATTCGCGATCAGTTAATGTCATCGACGGCGCAACAGTGATTGAGTCGCCAGTATGTACGCCCATTGGATCTAAGTTTTCAATTGAACAAACTACAACGACGTTGTCGTGGTGGTCACGCATTAGTTCAAGTTCGTATTCTTTCCAGCCAATAATTGATTCTTCAAGTAGTACTTCAGTTGTTGGTGAGGCTTGCAGGCCAAGGCCAGCAATCCGAAGTAAGTCAGCTTCGTTATAGGCAATACCTGAACCGGCACCGCCCATAGTGAACGATGGGCGAACTACAACTGGATAGCCAAGCTGTTTAACGCCAGCAAAACAATCATCCATAGTGTGACAGATAAATGACTTAGCGCTTTCGCCGCCGATGTCGGCAACTATTTGACGGAATTTTTCACGGTTCTCGCCGCGTTCAATTGCCTCAACATTCGCACCGATTAATTCAACGTTGTATTTTTCAAGCACACCATTAGCGTGTAATGCGATCGCAGTATTCAGCGCCGTCTGCCCACCAAGCGTTGGAAGTAAGGCATCTGGTCGCTCTTTAGCAATAATACTTTCGCAAATTTCAGGGGTGATTGGCTCAATGTAGGTTGCATCAGCAAATTCAGGGTCAGTCATAATTGTGGCTGGATTACTGTTAACCAGAATTACTCGGATACCTTCGGCTTTAAGTACTCGACAAGCTTGAGTTCCGGAATAATCGAATTCGCATGCTTGGCCAATCACAATTGGTCCAGAGCCAATAACCATTACTGACTTAATGTCTTTACGTGCTGGCATTAGCGCTTACCACCCATCAAATCAACAAACCGATCAAATAAATACGCAGAATCATGCGGACCGGCAGCAGCTTCTGGGTGATACTGCACACTAAAGGCCGGAACATCTAAACATTCAAGACCTTCGACAACATTGTCATTTAAACAAACGTGACTTACTCGAACTGTGCCAAATTTTGTTTCACTATCTTTATCGAGCGGTGCATCAACTGCGAAACCATGATTGTGTGCAGTTACTTCTACTTTGCCGGTTTTGCGATCCATTACTGGTTGATTAATCCCACGGTGGCCGTAGCGAAGTTTGTAAGTTCCAAAACCAAGTGCGCGACCAAGTATTTGGTTGCCAAAACAAATTCCAAAGAATGGTCGCTTGGCTTCAAGGGCAGCCTGAACTAAAGCCACCGCATGGGATGCAGTTGCTGGGTCGCCCGGACCATTTGAAACAAATATTCCGTCTTTCCCAAGTTCAAGTAACTGCGCTGCACTTATATCCGATGGCACCACATGCACTTCGATTCCGCGCTGGGCCATTAAGTACGGCGTCATCGATTTAATACCTAAATCAAGAGCTGCTACTTGATATAATTTTTTACCAACAGCCGGCACAACATAAGTTGCTTTAGTTGAAACTGTTTGGGAAAAACTAGCGCCAGCCATTTCTGGAATAGTTTTAACTTGCTCAAGTAATTCACTAATCGGTTGGCTTGCTAATTCGCCGCTGAAAATACCTACTCGCATGGCGCCTTGGTCACGTAAATGCCGAGTTAAGGCGCGAGTATCTATATTGCTAATTGCCACAATATTTTGTTTCTTTAATTCATCATCAAGCGAGCGTTTAGCTCGCCAATTCGACGGAATTCGGGCCGGGTCGCGAATTACATATCCAGAAACCCAAATCTGAGCTGATTCATTATCTTCGTCATTCCAGCCAGTGTTACCAATATGTGGCGCGGTTTGAATAACAACTTGCCCGCAATAAGAAGGGTCGGTAATAGTTTCTTGGTAACCGGTCATCCCGGTCGAGAAAACTGCCTCACCAAATGCAGTGCCGATTGCTCCGTAAGACTTTCCGGTAAAAACCTGTCCGTCTTCAAGCACTAGTACGGCTTGTGTCACTCCCCAGCCTCCATACTTTGCGTTTTCATTTGGTTTACCGAAGCAGCTGCGCTGGGGAAGGTTTGCAGTGCTTCAACTATTAATTCATGGTCCAGATGGCGGTTAACCCGCACCCCGGTATCAACTAATAAATCACCTAAGTGCCAAGTAAATTTAAGCATGCCAGCTTGATCAACTACGTCACCGGCGATACCGCGATTTGTCGAAATTTCTTTAATAGCATCGCTGGCTAGCCAAAGATTAAATTGCCCATCGTCAGTTAGATAGATACCTTCGCGGAATATTTGAATTGTGATACTACGTGGCGTACCTAAACCTTGATTAGTAATTCGATCGAGCCAATTTCCAGCTGTAGTGGTGCCAGCGAATCTAGCTTCACACGGCGAAGTTAACGGATTTACATTTGCCGGCTGATGAGTTTCTATTTCAGCGATTACCCGCTTTGACTTATTTAGCCAACCTTTACGCATACCTAAAAATGCCAAGCCAATAATTAACACCATTAAAAGAGTCAGCATAGTTCGCTCGGCAATATCTGTAACTGGTGCGGATGTGGCGGCCTTAACTAATTGTGTAATCAATTTGCCAACATCCCATTAACAACTGTTGGTTTGCCGCGAAATACAGTGGCTACAACTTGGCCAGGTAAAGTCAGTTCGCGATAAGGCGTATTGCGACTTCCACTTTGGGTAGCTTTTGGATCAACTTTAATTTCAATATTTGGATTGAAAACTACGATATTCGCAGGCGAACCAACTTTAAGTGGTTGACCTTGATCTAAAACTTTTCCAATTCGAGCTGGGTTAATCGACATTCGATCGGCTACTGCTGCCCAATCCATTAAGCCTGTTTTAATCATGGTCGCATTAACAATTGCTAATGCAGATTCAAGTCCAGTCATCCCAAATGCAGCTGAAGTCCATTCACAGTCTTTATCTTCGGCTGGATGCGGCGCATGATCAGTGGCTACAATGTCGATAGTTCCATCAGCTAACCCGGCGCGGACTGCGGCCACATCTTTAGCTGTACGAAGCGGTGGATTCACTTTATAAATCGGATCGTATGAAGTTACAACTTCATCTGTGAAAAACAGGTGATGGGGCGTTACTTCTGCAGTTACGTTAATTCCCCGACTTTTTGCCCAGCGAATTATTTCGACACTACCTGCCGTTGATAAGTGGCAAACATGAAGGCGTGAACCAACATGTTCGGCTAATAAAACATCTCTGGCAATAATTGCTTCTTCAGCAACAGCTGGCCAACCTGCTAAACCTAATTTTCCAGATAGTTCGCCTTCATTCATTTGCGCGCCATCTGTTAATCGCGGTTCTTGGGCATGCTGAGCAACAACCCCATCAAATGCTTTTACGTACTCAAGGGCGCGACGCATTAGTGCGGCATCGTGTACACATTTGCCATCATCACTAAATACTCGAACGCCAGCTGCACTATCTGCCATTGCACCAAGTTCAGCTAGTGCAATGCCGTCTAAGCCTTTAGTCACTGCGCCAACTGGTCGCACATCAACTAAGCCAGCTTCTTTACCTAGCCGCCACACTTGTTCAACTACACCAGCAGTATCTGCAACTGGGTTGGTATTTGCCATGGCGTGAACTGCAGTGAAACCACCCATTGCCGCAGCTCGTGATCCAGATAAAATTGTTTCAGCATCTTCGCGACCAGGTTCACGCAAATGCGTGTGTAAATCAACTAAGCCTGGCAGAGCTACACAATCGCTGCCATCGATAACTATGTCGCCAGATAAGTTGCTACCAAGTTCGGTAATGTGACCAGCTTTAATCAGGATGTCGGTGGTTTCTTTACCAAGGATTTTTACATTCTTAATAACAACTGATTTTTCAAAAACTATTTCGTTACCCATTAGGACTCCGCTCCCCCAAGTATTAAGTACAGAACTGCCATGCGGACGCTTACTCCGTTTGCAACCTGCTCCACTACAACCGATCTAGCTGAATCAGCAACATCAGCCGAAATTTCCATTCCACGGTTCATTGGGCCAGGGTGCATAACGATTGCATGTTGAGCCATTTTGTTCATCCGCGCTTTAGTTAAGCCATAGCGGAAACTGTATTCATGAGCATTCGGAAAATATGACTGGTTCATTCGTTCTTTTTGAACTCGCAGCATCATCACTGCGTCACTGCCGGCGATTGAATCATCTAAGTCATAAGAAATTTCACAACCCCAAGTTTCAACACCGATTGGCAATAAAGTTGGTGGCGCAACTAACTTAACTTTTGCGCCCAGTATGTGTAGTAGCAATACATTCGAGCGAGCTACGCGACTATGTAAGATGTCGCCAACGATAGTTACATTTACACCAGCTAAATCAGCTTGGTCAGCACATAAATGTCGACGAAGTGTGTAGGCATCAAGTAGCGCTTGAGTTGGATGTTCATGGGTGCCATCACCAGCATTGATTACCCCGCCAGAAATCCAACCTGCATTAGCTAATCGATGTGGTGCACCGCTGCTGTTATGTCTGATTACTACTGCGTCTGCGCCCATCGCTTCTAGAGTTAGCGCAGTATCTTTTAGGCTTTCACCTTTTGAGACACTTGAATTTTTAGCTGAGAAGTTAATAACATCGGCACTTAACCGTTTAGCAGCTGCCTCAAAAGACATTCGTGTTCGAGTTGAATCTTCGAAAAATAAGTTAACTACGGTGCGTCCGCGAAGTGGCGGTAACTTACCCACTCCTTGTTCAGCAGCGGCAGCAAGCTGGGCAGCAGTATCTAATACTGTGATCGCCTCTTCGCGAGTTAAATCAGCAGCGCTTAAAAGGTGTTTCACTTGGCACGCTCAATTGCTACTTCATCGATACCGTCGTTTTCAACTAACCGGAGTCGAACTGATTCTTTACTGGAAGTTGGCAGATTCTTACCGACGTAATCCGCACGAATAGGCAGTTCGCGATGTCCACGGTCTACTAAAACGGCTAATTGCACTGCTTCAGGTCGGCCGTGTTCACTAAGTGCATCAAGGGCGGCTCTAATTGTGCGGCCAGAGAAAAGTACGTCATCGACTAAGACCACTAAGCGGCCTTCAATACCTTCAACTGGAATTTTTGTTGGGAGCAAAGCTCGAGCTGGTCTTAGCCGCAGGTCATCTCGATACATGGTGACATCAAGAGCGCCAACCGAAACTGGCGAACCTTGTATTTCAGAAATTTTTTGAGCTAACCGCTGGGCTAGTGCTGCCCCACGAGTTGGGATACCCATCAGTGTTAAATTCGACGCGCTTTGAGTGCGTTCAATAATTTCGTGGGCTAATCGAGTTAATGCTCTGGAAATGTCGCTTGCATCGAGAACTACTCGGGAATCGCTGGACTCAGCGGGCGTGACGTTATTCGTCATTTTTACTCCTTGTCTGCCTCACAGGACAGTTCTTAAAGGACACTTAGTTCTTTCGAACTTCCAAAATTGTAGCACCCAGGTTATGGGAAGCGCCATCTGGAGTCTGGAGTTGTTCTATCTCGGGTTTAAAACTGGAGATTATCGGCTCTGGCTTAATTGCGCCGATTAAATCTGCTATCGCAGATTATCGGCGCCATGCCCAAGTTGGTGCACACGCATTCCATTGGTTGTGCCTGGCACGCCTGGTGGCACACCTGCAATAACCACCACGAATTCATTGCGGGCAAAGCGCCCTAAATCTAAAAGCGTGCGATCAATTTGCTCAACCATGTCATCAGTGTGATGAACCGGTGGAACTAAGAAAGTTTCGGTACCCCAAGCCAGCGCAAGTTGATTTCGCACTCTTGGGTTCGGGGTGAAAGCCAAAATACTGGTTGCCGGACGGTGTCTAGCTACATGTTGCACCGAACGACCAGTTTCAGTGAAGACCACCAAACTTCTTGCATTTATTTGAGCTGCAACATAAACGGCCGCTTCAGTAACTGCCCGAGTTGTTGAGGCACTATCTTCGTCTGCTAATTGCGGCAATCTTTGTAATGCTTCAGTTTCAACATGCTCGATAATTCGACTCATTGTAGAAACAACTAGTGCGGGATGTTCGCCAATACTTGTTTCGCCAGAAAGCATTAGTGCATCGGTGCCATCAAGCACGGCATTAGCTACATCGCTTGCTTCAGCGCGAGTAGGTCTAGACATGGTGATCATCGAATCAAGCATTTGGGTAGCGACAATTACTGGTTTACCGGCTGCACGGGCGGCCGCGATGGCATCTTTTTGAACTAATGGAACTTCTTCAAGTGGCAGCTCGACACCCAAGTCGCCGCGAGCAATCATGATTGCATCAAAAGCAAGAATTATTGAATCTATGTTTTTAACGGCTTGCGGTTTTTCGATTTTCGCAATAACTGGAGTTCGAATTCCCTCTTCATCCATAATGCGATGAACAGCTTCAATATCACTGGCATCACGAACGAAAGATAACGCAATCATGTCAACGCCTTGGCGAAGTGCCCAACGTAAATCTTCAACATCTTTTTCAGAAAGTGCCGGAACACTCACCGCAACGCCAGGTAAGTTAATCCCCTTATTGTCACTTAATGTGCCACCTTCGATAACTCGAGTAACTACATCGGTTTTGCTAACTGAGATAACTTCAAGAGCTACTTTTCCATCGTCGACTAAAAGTCGATCGCCAGCTTTACAGTCGCCAGGCAGACCTTGATATGTCGTGCTGCAAATGTCTTTATCGCCAGGCACAGTGCGGGTTGTGATCGTAAAAGTGTGTCCATTTGGAACTTCAACTGGGCCATTAGCAAAGTGTGCTAAACGAATTTTTGGACCCTGTAAATCCGCCAAAATTCCAACGCCGCGATGCATTTGCTCAGCAGCTTGACGAACCATTGCATATGATTTGGCATGTACTTCATGGGAACCATGAGACATATTCAGCCGAGCCACATTCATCCCGGCGTCAATTAAATCGCGAATAGTTTCAGGCGTTGAGGTGGCTGGGCCTAAGGTACAAACAATTTTGGCACGGCGCACAAATAATCCTTCTGTTATTTGAAGTTTATCAGTGTTTTGAGTTGGACACTATTCTCGAGCACCTTAGTCAATCGGAATTAACTAACTGTTCGCGCCCTGTTTACTAATTAACCTGTTTACTAAATGACCTGTTTACTGATTATTTTGTCTAGCGCTTGCGACGTCGACCGCGTTCTTTACCCGAATCATTCGGATCTGGAGTTGGTTCGTATGTGGTGTCAATTATTGCGCGTTCAATTGCCTGCGTTAAGCCGATATCCATTGCTGCTGGTTTTGGCACTTCGACAACTTCAACAACTTCAGGAGTTTGCTTAGTTGAATCAGGACTGCGGGCAGCTCGACGTTCAGCGCGGCTTTGTGGGCGTTCACTTATGGCAGCTTCTGGTTTTGATGTATCGATCGGACTTACAGCGCTGGCTGCAGTAACGGGAATTGCACCGGTCATTTCAAGTTTGCGTTGTTGACGCTCTAAGCGGGCCCGAACTGCCGGTACTAAGCCGTCTTCTAAAGTCTCGCGCCCCGGGTAACGTTCAGCCGAAAGTACAAAATAAATCAAAGCTGCGAGACCGACCACAAGTGAAGTGAATACATTTAACCGGATACCGAGAAAAGTAGTGGCCTGGTCGATTCGAAGTGTTTCAATAACACCGCGGGCTGCACAATAAAGTGCAACATAAAGAGCAAACACCCGGCCGTAGCCCAAGACAAATTTCTTATCTGCTTTAATCAAAATAACGGCGATCACAGTACAGGCGATTGATTCGTATAAAAATGTTGGGTGGAAAGTTTCAAACTCTTCAAAACCGACCGGGCGATGGATCGCATCAATTTGAAGTCCCCAAGGCAGAGTTGTTGGCCGGCCAAAAAGCTCTTGGTTAAACCAGTTACCCCAACGACCAATCGCTTGAGCCGCCACAATACCTGGCGCTAATGCATCAGCTAGCGGTAAGAACGAAATAGCCATTCGCTTTGAAGCGATGTAGACACCAACTCCACCAAGTGCGATTGCGCCCCAAATACCTAAGCCGCCTTCCCAAATTTTTAGGGCAGCTAGAAAACCTTTTCCGTTCTCGCTGAAGTAAGCCGGCCAATCAGTGAGCACGTGATAAATCCGGCCACCGATAACGCCAAACGGAACTGCCCACATTGCAATATCAAGTACTTGGTCTTGTACCCCACCACGCGCAACCCAGCGTTTATTGCCCAGTCGAATCGCAACTGCAATACCAATCAGAATTGATATTGCATATGCGCGAACTGGAAATGGACCTAGTTGCCAAACCCCATTTGCTGGGCTTGGTAACGCCATTACAAAATGATGCATACGCTTACTTAGTTGCGCCAGCTTCTTCAATGGCAGCGGTTAAAGCAGCTACGTTACGAATTACATCACCACTTAATTCTTTCCCATTTAGGAAAACAGTCGGAGTGGCTGAAACACCTTCTTTTGAAAATGCATCGTATGAGTTATTAACCCATCCTTCGTATTTCTTCGATGAGACACATTGCTTGAAGGCATCAACATCCGCTACTCCGGCAACCATGGCAATATTTGTTAAATCAGAAATTGAGAAACCCGTGCCTTCATTTCCTGGCTGTGATTGGAAAATCAAGTTATGGAATTCGGCAGCCTTTCCAGCATCAGCTGCGCAACCAAATGCCATGGTGGCCAAAGCCGATGAATTTGGATTTCCAGCTGCAGTATTTAGTGCTTTAAGGTTTCGGTCTAGGAAAATAGTTGGACGGAATTCAAGTCGAATTTTTCCTTCGTCAGCTAATGCCGTAATAGTCTGGCCACTTGTCGCTTCAAAGGAAGCACAAGCTGGACATTGGAAGTCTTCCCAAATTTGAACAAGTGGAATTGATTCTGCATCTGCAGCGCTCCAGGCTGAACCGTAGCGAACTCCATAAGTTTCAGAACTCACACTCGTTGGTAGCGCAGCAGAAATATCTGTTTCGGGACCTTTGGCTTTACCTTGCAGTAATGGAATAGCAAGTAGTCCAGCCATAATAAGCGCTACGACAATGCCACCAATAATCCGAATTTTACGATCACGGGAACGTAAATCAGCTTCCGCTGCTTTACGCGCTCGGGCTGCTGCTTCGCGTGCTGCTTTAGCGCTGTTATTTTCTTTAGCCATTGGTAATCACTCTCGGAATGTACATTGATGTTACTTATTAACTTTTAAATGTTTACTGATGTATCTAGTTTAATTATGTTCAAGAGCGAATTTGGTCTTCGGCCATCGGTACAGCCAGAAACCCATTAAAGTAAACGCTGAATCGCGAATTAATTCCACTGTGTATCGACTATTTCGCCCAGCTGGGTCAATATCGCCGCCGCCGCCAAAGCAGCCGCAATCGATACTGTAACCACGGACCCAAACGCTAATAATGCCAGCCATGAAGCCAATCATTAACAATGCAGTAACTAGTGCAGCGAGCCGGGTAAATAAACCAATTAGTAAGAAAATACCTAATGCAACTTCTAATAGTGGAAGTAAGTAGCCAAGTACCGGAGCAACTTCTGGCGGGAATACTCGATAAGCCAAAATGGCATCTCTGGCACCATGTGGTTCAAATAGTTTTATTCCACCGGCATAAAGCATGACAAATGCCAAAACCAATCGAAATACTAAGCCGATTACTTGGTTTCCTAATAATTTTTTCAAGTTATTTCCTATTTGATTAATTCTTACCTAGCGCGGCTGATAATTCTCTAGCTAATTTTTCAGCAGCTGCTGGGCCACCTTGTTTAATTGCATTAACGAACGCACTACCAACTATGACTCCATCGGCATAAGCTGCAATTTCTTTAGCTTGCGCTGGCGTTGATACACCTAAGCCAACAGCGATCGGTAAATCTGTGAGTTTACGAGTGCGACTAACTAAATCTTGTACTGAAGTTGAGATTGAAGTACGCGCCCCGGTTACGCCCATAACGGCGCCAGCGTAAATGAAACCAGTAGTTACTTTACAAACTTTTGCGATGCGCTCATTGGTACTTGAAAGAGCAACTAAAAATACGCGGTCGAGTTTGTTCTCGGTTGCGTTTATCCAAGCTGCTGATTCTTCAGGCGTTAAATCTGGAGTGATTACACCTACACCCCCAGCCTCGGATAAAGCTTCGGAAAAATTCTGAACACCATTTCGCTCAATTGGATTCCAATAACTCATAACTAAAGCTGGCACACCTAGTTTGGAAATGGCACCAGCAGTTTCGATTACATCTGAAATTTTTGTGCCATTTGTTAATGAAATTTCGACAGCTTCTTGGATAGTCGGTCCATCCATAACTGGATCGCTATACGGTAAGCCAATTTCAACTATGTCGACGCCACCACGAACCATGGCAGTGATGCAATCAATTGCGCCTTGTTTTGTTGGATAGCCAGCGGGCAAATATCCAATTAGGGCAGCGCGATTTTCTTTTTTAGTTTTGGCAAATACTTCGTGAAGTTGGCTCATTAACGATCAGCCTTTATCCCAAACCATTTCGCTGCAGTTTCAACATCTTTATCGCCACGACCAGACAAATTAATCAGAATCATTCCGCCAGGTCCAAGTTCTTTACCAAGATCGATTGCACCAGCCAGCGCATGCGCAGTTTCAATGGCTGGAATAATTCCTTCAGTTTCACAAAGTAATTTGAACGCATCCATAGCTTGTGTGTCAGTAATCGGCACATAAGTTGCGCGACCTATTTCAGCTAAATATGCATGCTCCGGTCCAACACCTGGGTAATCTAAGCCAGCGCTAATCGAATGACTTTCAATAGTTTGACCATCTTCATCTTGTAAAACAAAGGTGCGAGCGCCATGTAAAACACCAACTGCACCGCCGGTAATAGAAGAAGCATGTCGACCTGTTTCAACACCATCGCCAGCAGCTTCAAGACCGACTAAACGAACATCGGCATCATCAAGAAAAGCTGTGAAAATTCCAATTGCATTTGATCCGCCACCAACACAAGCAGCTACTACATCAGGTAAACGACCAAAGCGCTCGAGCATCTGAGCGCGAGACTCATCGCCGATGATCCGATGAAATTCTCGAACTAATTCTGGGAACGGAGCCGGGCCTGCAACTGTGCCGAATAAGTAATGTGTATTTTCAACATTGGCAACCCAATCGCGCATAGCTTCATTGATTGCATCTTTAAGTGTTTTACTTCCGGTGGTTACCGGTACCACAGTTGCCCCAAGTAATTTCATTCGAGCAACGTTTAAAGCTTGACGTTTAGTATCTTCTTCGCCCATGTAAATT
>CAJBBC010000040.1 GCA_903951185.1 uncultured Actinomycetes bacterium | reverse complement strand
TTAAAAATGTCGACAAATTGAAAGTTACAAATTCAGTACTCGAAACTGCCGTGAAAAAGGCTGAAACTGAACTTGGGAAAACTGGCCGTGTTTTACTTCGTCCAAGTGGAACAGAGCCACTTATTCGCGTCATGGTTGAAGCAGCCACACAAGAGCTGGCTCAGACTATTGCGAATGGCTTGGCACAAGTTGTTGAAGAAACCTGCACCCTCTAGGTAATACACCCACAAAGTAGGCACGGGCTAGGATGTAATTCATGTGCGGAATCGTCGGGTATGTAGGACCGCAACAAGCCCTTGATGTTGTAATCGAAGGTTTACGCCGTCTGGAATACCGCGGCTATGACTCAGCAGGTGTTGCGGTCGTTGCCGGCGGAGAAATAAATTCAAGGAAAAAAGCTGGCAAACTTGCCAACTTAGAAGCTGATATTGCCAGTAACCCTCTTGAACGTTCTTCCACTGGAATTGGACACACTCGGTGGGCAACTCATGGTGCACCCAATGATGTAAACGCCCATCCACACTTAAGTGAAGATGGATCTATAGCTGTTATTCATAACGGAATCATTGAAAATTTTGCCAGTCTTCGCGACAAATTAATTGGTGAAGGAGTCAGTTTGCGTAGCCAAACTGATACCGAAGTTGTCGCCCATTTATTAGCTAAACAAGTCTTAGTCACTCCAAATTTAGGTGATGCACTCCGAGAAGTTTGCCAATCGCTAACTGGCGCATTTACTTTGGTCGTAGTTCAAAAAGACAATCCAGATTTAGTTGTAGCTGCACGACGCAATTCACCGCTTGTAGTTGGTCGCGGCCAAGGTGAAAATTTCCTTGCCTCCGACGTCTCAGCATTCATTGCACACACTCGAAATGCAATCGAGTTAGGGCAAGATCAAGTTGTCGAAATTACACCAAACTCAGTTAAAGTTACTGACTTCCAAGGAAACCCTGTTGATGTAGTTGAATACGAAGTCACTTGGGATGCTGCTGCAGCTGAAAAAGGTGGTTACGACCTATTCATGCTAAAAGAAATTGCTGAACAGCCTAAAGCAGTTGCGGATACTCTACTTGGCCGAATTGATTTAAGCGGAAAAGTTTCACTGGATGATCTTGCCCTTGATAAAAAATTCTTGAAGAATATCGACAAAATAATTATCACTGCATGTGGAACTGCTTATCACTCAGGACTTATCGCAAAATATGCAATTGAACATTGGACCAGAATTCCAGTCGAAGTAGAACTTGCAAGTGAATTCCGATATCGCGATCCCATTTTGACGCCAACTTCGCTAGTAGTTGCAATAAGTCAATCTGGTGAAACCATGGATACTTTAATGGCTATGCGTTATGCCCGTGAACAAGGTGCAAAAGTTCTCGCAATATGCAACACCAATGGCTCAACTATCCCGCGCGAAAGCGATGCAGTTATCTACACGCATGCCGGCCCAGAAATTGCGGTTGCTTCAACTAAAGCTTTCTTAACTCAAATAGTTGCCTTGTATTTATTTGCCATGTATTTAGCTCAAACTAGAGGAACAGGATTCGGGGAAGCAGCTTCAGAAATTGCTCTAGAGCTGGCAAGTATGCCAAACAAAATAGATTTGGTTTTGGATACCGCCCAGGGTGTTAAGAAAATTGCCGAAGAAATACATAACGCAAACTCAATATTATTCTTAGGTCGAAGTGTTGGTTTTCCAGTTGCTCTTGAAGGTGCACTTAAATTAAAAGAACTTGCTTACATGCACGCTGAAGGATTTGCTGCAGGTGAGCTCAAACATGGACCGATAGCTTTAATTGAAGATGGCTTGCCTGTGTTTGTAATCGTGCCACCTGTAGAAGATGAACTACACGACAAGATTGTTTCAAATATTCAAGAAGTTAGAGCTCGCGGTGCTAAGACAATTGTTCTAGCTGAAGAGGGCGATGAATCTATAAATGAATTTGCCGATCACATTATGCGCTTGCCAAAATGTCCCTCACTTATGCAGCCTTTACTAGCTACCGTTCCACTTCAGATATTTAGTTGCGAAATGGCCACAGTTAAGGGCTATGACGTTGATCAACCACGTAACTTAGCAAAAAGTGTAACTGTCGAATAAAAATGCTTACTCA
>CAJBBC010000039.1 GCA_903951185.1 uncultured Actinomycetes bacterium | reverse complement strand
CGCATTTGTAAATTATCTAACTTATTTCTCTAAAATTGGTTGTCACTTGGCCATAACTCCAGTATTTTCATTGTTATGACCCGTTTACCTAAAAAACGGGGAATTACCCAGGTTGAAGGGGATAAATCCCCTATCCTCCGCCATTAAGAATTATTTAAGGCCTCCGCCATTAAGAATTATTTAAGGCCTGAGCACTAAAAAATTTAGCCACCATATACGTGCGGAGCAAGTACAGCTACTTCACGTAAGTTGCGGTACTGCTCGGCGTAATCCAAACCAAAACCAACTACGAATTCATTTGGAATATCAAATCCGCAATAACGTGCATGCACTTCAACTTTAATTGCATCTGGTTTACGCATCATGGTCATAACTTCAATTGAAGAAGATCCACGCGACTTTAAATTTTTAATTAACCAGGAAAGTGTTAAGCCGGAATCCAAAATGTCCTCAACGATTAGGACATTCCGACCAGTTAAGTCAATGTCTAAATCTTTAATAATTCGTACCACACCACTTGATTTAGTTCCTGAGCCATACGAACTAACTGCCATGAAATCTATTTGAACTGGAATTGAAATAGCTCGAGCTAAATCAGCCATCACCATTACGGCACCTTTAAGGACTCCAACTAATAAAAGTGGTTTATCTAGATCTGCATAATCTTCATCAATTTCGGCAGCGATCTCGCGGATCCGAGTTTGTAGCTGGTCTTCCGTTAGGACAACACTCGTTAGTTCATTACTTATCGCAGCTGCATCCACGGGATACTCCTAATCAAGGTGTGTAGAAGATAAGTTTGCCAGACTCCCTTTTCACATTTACTTGGCCTGGCAGATTTAACGAACCTTGGCCATGCCAGTTCGTAATTAAATTATCAATATTTAAAATGTGCTCGCGGGAAAGGTCATTAACAAGTACTCCAGCGCGAATAGCCAGATGGCGAAGTACTCGCGTGCGCACTGCTTTCGATAGCTTCTCCAGCTCATTAATTGTTGGCTCACCAGCGGCAAAAATCATGGCTGCATCCATATCTAGTGCATCGGCATCATCGCGCAACATATCAGCAGTTCTACCAAGAGCCTGGGCAACACCTGGACCAAGTTCTTTTTCTAAAACTGGCAACACAGTTTGCCGAACACGAACTCGAGTAAAACTTGGATCACTGTTATGTGGGTCTTCAAAAGTAGCTAAGTCAATAACTGTGCTACGCACTAATTCACGAGTTAAATTCAAAAATGGCCGGCGATAAATTCCATCAATAGCGCGCATTCCAGAAAGTGAACGTGCGCCTGAGCCTCTAGCTAAACCAAGTAAAACTGTTTCAGCTTGATCTTCTAAAGTGTGGCCGAGTAATACTGCTTTTACGTTATTAACACTGGCGTAGCTTTCAAATACATCTCGCCTGGCATTACGTGCTGCTGCTTCTAATCCACCGCTACCTGAACCGGTTGCCACTTGAACTTTAACTATTTCAACTTTAGAAGCGCCCAGATCTTTAGCAATTTGAGCTGCTTGCTCGGCTACGGCTCCAGAGTCAGCCTGTAATTGGTGATCAATAATGATTGCGGTAACTACAAATGATTTTTCATTACCTACATGGACTGCAGCTTTTAATAAGGCCACGCTGTCGCCGCCACCGCTTAATCCAACAGCAATTTGATCGCCAGGTTCTAAATCAGCCAAGTTTGCGAATAAAGCTGAGCGCAGGTCCAATTGAATCATGTGTTGAAAACCTTACGCCCTTTCGTGGGTAGAATTGCCATAGTAATAATTGATCGAAACCTACTTATAAATAACTTACTTATAAAAACAGCGTAATTAACAATTTGGATTGGTGAAATAGCGTGGCACTCGAATTCGATGTACTCATTGAAATTCCCGGCGGAAGTCGTAATAAATACGAAGTTGATCACGAAACAGGTCGTCTTCGGTTAGACCGCATGCTTTTCACAGCTACTCGTTACCCACGCGATTACGGTTTCATTGAAAACACGCTTGGCCAGGATGGCGATCCACTTGATGCCATGGTTTTGATCGAAGAGCCAACATTCCCAGGCGTACTAATTAAATGCCGCGCAATCGGAATGTTCCACATGCGTGATGAAGCTGGTGGCGACGACAAAATAATGTGTGTTCCTGCGCACGATGTTCGCAAAGTTCATTTACAAGATATAACTGACATTCCAGAATTTGATCGATTAGAAATTCAACATTTTTTTGAAACATATAAAGATCTTGAACCAGGTAAATCAGTTGAAGGCGCCCACTTCGAAGATCGCGCTTCAGCTGAAGCAGAAATTCTTGCTTCATTCGAACGCTTAAAGCAACAAGGTCACTAAAAACTATTTAGCGTTTGCCGGCATTCCACTTAATAATCGGTCAATAACATCTGTTGCGCTCCAGCCATCCGGGTGGACCTTAAGCATTGCTTCAACGTCGCCAGTTGTTGTACCCAAAGTTAGTAGCGGTGCCTCTTTATAACCATCAGCACGCTCTTGGCCTAAACCAATTGCCGCCATTAGACCATTACATAAACAAATACGCTCACGCAGATCATCTTCCTCGCCACCCTTTTTCAAGAATGGGCTGTCTGGTTCAGCTGAACAACGGTAGGTTACTTTTTCGGCTTCATCAATATGGCTTGAGCGTAAATACCCTAGATCGCACAACCTTGGTCGAGCTTTGTAAGTTCCTTCTTCGCCAACTGTGCCTGGCATTTCAACTACTTTAAAAGGGAAGCCAGTTGGTGAGGCCCGGTGATCGGTACGTACTCGCAAGTTACCTTTTCTGGCCGCAGCTAACATTTCTTGGCGGTATTTATCTAATAAACCTGACTCATTAGATAGCGCAAAAAGTGAACCAACTTGAACACCTTGGGCGCCAAGAGCAATTGCATTTGCAACTGATTCAGGAGTAGAACGCCCGCCGGCTAACCAAAATGGTAAACCTACATCAGCAATTTTTTGGAAGTTCGGTTCATCAAGTGGACCATATCCGGTTTCAGTTTCTTGCATCCGTCGAGGTGGCGCATTGTGTCCACCTGCGCTGTGATGTTCAACAACAAAACCATCCGGACGAGTAACTTCATTTCTAGCCAAATAGGAAGCAAGTACTTCGGCAGTAACAATTGCTAAGAAAGCTGGTTTAGCTAATTTAGGTGCTGCGCCAAAGGATTCCATCGGATCGAATTCAAGGATCGGTGCATCCATGCCATTTGGACGTTCTGAATCAATACTTAAATGGCCTGGTTTACCATCGGCAAAATCGCGAATCAGTTGCGGGATTTCGCGCGGAATGCCAGCGCCCATCAAAATTGCATCTACCCCACCAAGCATTGCGCCATAAAGCGCAGCTGGCGTTGCAGTCTGTAATTTCTCTAAAAAGTTAATTCCAACTTTTCCATTCCCAGCTTGTTTAGCTAACCAAACTTCAACGAAGTTCGCGGCAACTGAAAGTTGATCATGTTCTGCGTGAGCTTTAATAGAAATACGGCGCATCGGTCGAAATGGTTTACCTTCGCGTCCATTAGGTAAATAGAAAGTTTCAAGGATGTGCTCGGCAACATCTTGGTAAGGGAAAGCAGCCAAAGCTCGGCGCATATGGCCACCTTCGTCGCCATTTTGTAACCGTCGCGCTACGACAGTTTCTAGCGCAGTTCCCGAAACCACACCTAGTTGGCCTTGACTTGCAACTGTGTAAGCAAGCTGCCAGGAAGAAACGGCGGCACCCATGCCACCTTGAATAATTGGCGGTAAACCCAAAGAGTTCATCGCACCTCCCACAACAGTTGACTTACGGTTACGTAACTTACGCTAGCGTAACCTACGCGACCGTAGGTTGCATTATCAGCCCAAAATAGTGGATTTTATTGGGGTGGAAATAGCCAAAAGCCTTTAATTAGACGGGATCTAGCTCTTTTGCTTCAAGTTTTCGCACCCCTGGCACCGAAAGCATCATAAGTAAAGTGACTGCACAAATCAGGCCTAAAGCCACCATTGTGTTCTCAACCCCAAATCGCTCAGCTGCCGGTCCGGCTAAAACTAGACCGAGTGGCGCCAGGGCCAGTGAGCCAAACGCATCGTAGGAAGCCACTCGGGAAAGCGACGCCCGCGGAATATGTGTTTGTAAAGCGGTTTGCCACAGAATCATGAATAGATCCATGCCGATACCACATAGGAAAGCTACAGCCATCAGAATCCAAATATTTGTGGACAATCCCATCACGATCATGAAAGTCACTAATGCAGCTTGGGCTAACAGACCTACTACTAGTGGATGTTTTGGTCGCATCTTCATTGCAACGACAACACCAAAAACCATACCTAGCGATAGCGCTGCCAAAATCCAAGACCAAGGCCGTGGACCATCGAGATTTAGTTTTGCGTTGTACGGACCAAGTACCGCAAAGATTGATTCGAAAGCCATCGCAATAACGGTGTACCCAAGAACTACTGCAACAACCCAGCTTCGGGTAATAAATTCTCGCCAGCCGTGAATTAAATCTTCTAACACAGTTGGGGAGTGTTCGGTAACTTCACGCGTAGTTCCATATTTGCGCAACCGAAGCACAAAGATTCCAGCGATTAAGAAAGTTATTCCGTCACCAACTATTGCTAAGCCGGGGCCGATTGAAGCAACTAATGCGCCACCAGCAACGATCCCAAAAATATTCATCGAATTAGCACCAAAAGCAATAACCGAATTTGCAGATTGTAAATTCTCTTCATCAACTATTTCTGGAGTTAATCCCATGAACGCAGGCCACCAAAGTGCGTTTAATGTGCCAGATATAAATGAAATAACTATTAATTTGTTAACTGTTTGCTGATCGGTTAAAAACAGATAGCCACTGGTGATTACAAAAATACTGAGCAAAATATCGGATGAGCCAATAATTAAAGCTCGTGGAAATCGGTCGGCGACTATTCCACCAACAAGCATGAAAACCACAAGTGGCAAGAATAGGGCTGCCTGAACTTTACTTAAGTCAGTTGCAGTTGCACCTTCTAAACTAAGGACACCGAAAGCAACTGCTACTGGTGCTAACCCATTTCCAAAATTTGAAATAACGCGAGCTAAGAATAAAGTTCTAAATGGTTTTAGGTGCCAAAGTTTTTTGAGGTCGTGCCAAATCGTTTCCATAAATCACTAACTACTTTTTTAATAAACTCGCGGATGGATCATTAACCCAATCGATCACGCCTTGCCAATGTCCCCAAGCAGGACTTTGTTCCACAGTCATATGCCCAGCTCCAGGAATTGTCACGCAAGGTAGATCCAAAGGTTTTCCGAATGTTTCATGAAGTCCGCGCGGAGTCCATTCCACATCGTCATCACCGGAAACAAATAAAGTAACTTTTGCTGCTTGTTGGACTGCACTTTTCACTTTTGGATCAGCTAGGTCCACCATGAAAGTAGGTACTTCTTGGCAAAGTGTTGGGTCAGCTGGCGCGGCCATTAACACTCGACTTACATCTTTTGGAGCCAGGCCGAGTAGCGCAAGATTGATCCAGGTCAAACAGCCAAGTGAATGTCCAACTACAACGAGTTCGTTGTTGTTAATTTCCCCGAGCATATCTAGCTCAGTTTTTACCACTTCGAGCCATTGTGTTAAATCTGGAAAATCTGTATTTGGTAATTGTGGGTATGCAACCACATGGCCTTGCTGACGAAGGTTATTTGCCAGGTGGCGATGCCAATGACCTAATGGTCGGCGATTACCCCAGCCATGGATGATCAGTACGCGCTTTGGGTTCATGATGATTCGAGGTTATCAGTGCAGAAAGAATAACAACCACCCGTAAAATCAACTATGACTGAATTTCAGATTACTTACTGGCGTGATTTGCCATCAATGGTTGTGGCTCGGGCTGGAGATGAAACAGTTAAAGTCCAGTTAGCCCAACGACTTCAAGAAGCTATCGATGAAGCCGCCATGCGCTTAGATGCGGCTGATGCAGATGCATATTTAGCGGGTTGGCGAAGGACTGATTGGGAAGCTGCTGACGGTGACCCAAAACATGTAGCTGAATCGATTAGCGCAAAACTTGAAAATGACTTCACTGACGAAAAAATCTCAGAATTTCTAAATACATTAAATAGTTAGGTAACACTTATGGCGAATCTTTATGACTGGCTTGATGCCGGTAACACACTTGTTGGTGATGGCGCAATGGGCACTGCACTTCAAGATTTAGGTTTAACCGATGGTGGCGCTCCAGAATTGTGGAACGTTGACTTTCCTGATCGAGTCGCATCAGTGCTAACTGGTTATGCCAGTGCCGGCGCAAATGTACTAACTACTAATACATTCGGTGGAACTCGACCTAGATTACAAATGCATGCACTTGAAGATCGCGTACATGAATTAAATAAAGCTGGCGCGCAAGTGGCTCGGCAAGTGGCTGACAAATTTGAAAATGTATTTGTTTTCGGCGACATTGGCCCATCTGGTGACTTAATGGAGCCAATGGGAACTTTAACTCATGAAAGTGCCAAAGAACTTTTTGCTGAACAAATAAAAGGTTTAGTCGATGGTGGTGTGGACGCGATATTAATTGAAACGATGAGTGACTTAGCTGAAGTTGCGGCAGCAGTTGCAGCTGCCCATGAAGTTGCGCCAGGTATGCCAGTTGTAGCAACACTAAGTTTTGATACCAACTTACGAACCATGATGGGTGTTAAGCCAGCGATGGCAATTACTGAAATTGGTGCGTTAGGTGTTCGGTTAGTTGGCGCTAACTGCGGACGTGGTACCGATGAAATGGAAATAATTGCTAAGGAACTTGTTGAAGCTGCTCCTGCTGAAGTTCATGTTTTTGTGCAATCAAATGCAGGGCTTCCAAAACTAGTTGGTGCAGAATTTGTGTACACCGGAACACCAGAAGAGATGGGTGTATTTGCTGCGCAAATGAAAGCTCTCGGAATTAATGCGATAGGAACATGCTGCGGTTCAACTAACGAACACACTGCGGCTATCGCAAAAGTATTGAAATAAATATCAGGCGAAATTTTGACGCAACCCAATGATCGGGATGGACTTGGTCCCGGAGAGTTCTATCCCGTAATCGGAGTGGGGCCGCATCCGAAACCTTGGCCAACAGATGCACATTTTGATCAAGAGCTACTTGAGCTTGGCGATCGACGAAATGTTGTTGACAAATACAGATACTGGACTGTTGAAGCAATAGTTGCTGACTTAGATACTTCGCGAAGTAAATTACATATTGCAATTGAAAATTGGCAACATGATTTAAATATTGGTTCGGTTGTGCGGACTGCAAATGCATTTAATGTTTCCGCGGTGCACATAGTTGGTAAACGTGGTTGGAATCGACGTGGCGCTATGGTTACCGATCGGTATTTACATTTACTACATCACCCAACAGTTGAAGACTTTAAATCTTGGTCAATTGAAAACAATGTGCCAATTATTGGAATAGATAATGTTCCTGGCTGTGGAAATATTGAAAGTTCTCCGCTGCCGGAATCTTGTGTACTTTATTTTGGGCAAGAAGGACCCGGAATGTCTGAAGAAGGGTTAGCCGCTTGCACCCAGATACTTGGCATAACTCAACTTGGTTCAACCCGTTCGATGAATGCTTCAGCTGCGGGTGCCATCGCTATGTATGCCTGGGCTATGCAGCATCTACATAACGCTTAAACAAACTATTATTTTTGCGATCTAAATCGCAGATCCTGTCCATTTAATTCACCGAAGATTACGGTAATCTGCAAATACAAAGAAAATAACTGGAGCTTCAATGAGTGACTCAATGGCATTACGACTTGTGGTCGGGTTAGCCATCACCGTGGTCTTGCTAGGTTTTGCGCTTAAACGACTTTGGTTTTTGTACTCACTGGTCCGTAGTGGCCAACCTGAAGTTGGTCGAACAGCTGAACGCAAAAAACGTGTACAAGCTGAAGTAACGGAAGTCTTTGGTCAAAAGAAACTTCTAGCGTGGACTATTCCTGGTATCGCACATGTTTTTGCATTCTGGGGATTCATCGTCCTTTCATTAACAATTGTTGAAGCGTTTGGCGCACTCTTTGATCCAGAATTTGCAATCCCAGTTATTGGTCGCCTGCCAGTTGTTGGCTTCCTTGAAGATCTATTTGCGGTTCTTGTCGTGGTCGGAATTGCAATGTTTGCAGTAATCCGATTAGTCCGTTCGCCAGCAAAGTATGGTCGCGAGAGTCGTTTTTACGGTTCGCATACTGGAGCTGCTTGGTTTGTCTTGTTCATGATCTTTAATGTGATCTGGACACTGTTCTTATACAGAGGTGCGCAGTACGCAGTCTCAATTGAAAAAGGAACGCAAAATTTCCCGTTTATGAACGGTGGTGCATTTGCTTCTGAACTAACTGGAAAACTTCTTGAACCACTTGGTGCGACCGTTAATGAATGGCTAGAAAGTATTGGGCTTTGGTTAAATATCGCCGTAATTCTTGGTTTCCTAGTTCTGGCCCTGCACAGTAAACATTTACATATCGGTGCTGCGCCATTGAATGTTTTATTTAGTCGCCGGCCAAACGCATTAGGTGAGTTACTACCTATATATGACGGTGCGCAAGTACTTAATTTTGAGGATCCTTCAGATGATGCAACATTTGGTCGCGGCAAAATTGAAGACTTCACTTGGAAAGGCAATCTTGATCTTCTAAGTTGCACTGAGTGTGGCCGCTGTCAATCACAGTGTCCAGCCTGGAATACCGGTAAACCACTTTCACCGAAACTTATGATTATGGATTTGCGTGATCATCTTTTTGCTAAAGCTCCTTATATTCTGGCTGGTGAAGATGCGGCTAAACAAAGTAAGTTAAGCGCTGAAGTGAAAGCGGAAGCCGCAAGACCACTAGTTGGATCGCGAGTTGATGATCCGTTTTATGCAACTGATGGTTATGACGAAAAAGGACACCGTTCACACGAAGGTGCTGTTATTGATTACGACGCACTTTGGGCCTGTACTTCTTGCGGTGCATGTGTTCAACAGTGCCCAGTAGATATTGAACACGTTGACCACTTTATGGATATGCGTCGCAATCAAGTAATGATTGAATCTCAATTTCCAGCTGAACTAAGTGGACTCTTTAAAAATTTAGAGACTAAAGGTAATCCATGGGGGATGAATCAAAATGGTCGTACTGCCTGGATTGAAGAAGTTCAATTTCCAGTACGCGTATTTGGTATGCAAGGCGAAGAAAAAATTCCAGCCGATGTCGAATATTTATTCTGGGTCGGTTGTGCCGGTGCATATGATGACCGAGCAAAGCGAACGACAAAAGCAGTTGCTGAATTACTGCACACTGCCGGCATTGAATTCATGGTGCTTGGTGAAGGCGAAACTTGTACCGGTGATCCAGCGAGACGTGCTGGCAATGAATTTTTATTCCAGATGCAAGCGCAGCAAAATGTTGAAGTGCTTAATGAAGTCGGTGCTCGCAAGATTGTGGTTACTTGTCCGCATTGCATGAATACAATCGCTCGTGAGTACCCACAACTTGGTGGTAACTACGAAGTTGTACATCACACCCAACTATTAAATGAGTTAGTTACTACTGGGCGTTTAACGATGCTGACAGCAAGTGATGAGTCGACCGTAAGCGATGGGTCAACTTCACTTAAAGAAACAGTTACCTACCACGATCCTTGCTACCTTGGCCGACATAACAAGATTTACATGCCACCGCGTGAACTACTAACTAATGTTCCTGGAGTGAACTTAGTTGAAATGGACCGCAATAAAGAAACTTCATTCTGTTGTGGTGCTGGTGGTGGCCGAATGTGGCTTGAAGAAAATATTGGTACCCGGATTAATCAAAACCGTGGTGATGAAGCAATGGCAACTGGTGCAACTAAAATTGCTGTTGCTTGTCCGTTCTGTTCGGTTATGTTGAATGACGCGGTAACGGTTCGAAGTCAGGAACAAGGAATTAGTGCGCCAGCAGAAGTTGTGGACGTTGCAACTCTTCTACTTGAACGCGTGAAGACTGAGCGTTAGCGAAGGATTGAACGCGCGAAAGATACGCGTAAAGACTGAGCGTTAGCGAAGGATTGAACGCGCGAAAGATACGCGTGCAGAAAAACTAAATTTTTGTGCGATGAAAATTTAAGTGTGATCGACTTGGTGTTGGTCCGCGCTGGCCATGGTAACGAGATCCATACACACTTGATCCGTATGGATGCTCGGCTTCAGATGTCATCTGGAAAAAACAAACTTGGCCGATTTTCATACCTGGGTAAAGCAAAATTGGCAGGGTTGCCACATTGGCCAATTCAAGGGTCACGTGTCCGGAAAATCCTGGATCAATAAACCCAGCAGTTGAGTGCGTAAGTAAACCTAATCGACCCAAACTCGATTTACCTTCAAGTCGAGCAGCAATGTCATTAGGCAAAGTAATTACCTCGTAGGTGCTACCTAGAACAAATTCACCTGGATGTAAAACAAACGGCTCATCGCCGATAGCTTCAACTTCGCGAGTTAAGTCAGCTTGTTCAGTTGATGGATCAATGTGCGGGTAGCGGTGGTTTTCAAATACTCGAAAGAATCGATCTAATCGAACATCGATACTGGATGGCTGAACCATCGCTTCGCTATAAGGGTCAATCCCTACGCGACCAGAACCAATTTCAAGTTTGATGTCTTTATCTGAAAGCAACACAGGAAAATGTTACCCGAGGGCTAAATTGGAGCAATATCCGGTTAAGTGTTTTCACTGATTACTATGGAGTTATGAAAATAATCCGTTTAATTAGTGCAGTTGCCATCGCCGCCTTTGGTTCACTTTTAGTAGCTACTTCAGCCAATGCTCATGCCGATGTGGTTAACACCTCGCCAGTCGATGGTGCTGTGGTTGAAGTACCACCAGCGGTTATTTCAGTGAAATTTTCTGAACCGCCACTTACCGAGGGTGCTGGCATTGTCTTAGCGAATGTCTCAGGCGAGCAAGTCACAGTCGGTCCAGTTGTCATAAATGACAGCGCAATTTCAGTAACTTCACCAGCCGATCTCGAAATAGGCGAATACACAGTAACGTGGCGGGCTACTGCAGACGATGGTCATGTCTTAACTGGAGAATTTGGATTTACATATAACGGAGACGCAGTGGTTGCTGGCGCTACCCCGATGATGTCAGCACTAGCAATTGATGCGCAGTTATCAGATGAAGAACTGCCATCCGAACAAGCAAATAGTAACTCTTGGATGATTTTACTTGCGTCGTTTGTCGCAAGTGCAACAATCGGAACAATCTACGTGGCTAGAAAACGTAAATAAATTGCCTAGAACAATTCAGCAACTGACTTTAACTAGTCTTGCGATTATTGGCTTAGTCGCTGGATTGTTTATAGGTGATACAAACTGGAAACCAATTGCAGATGGGTTACCTGATGCTGGGCCTTTAATGACTTGGGCTTTACAAATTTCAAAACTAGCGTTTACAACGTTGGGCCTATTAATTTTTGGCCGGCTAATCTCAATTACTTTTTTGAATCCCCCGGCAAATTTAAAAGCTGCATTAAGTCAAATCAATCTGTTGGCTAACCTGTGGGCTGTTATTGGTTTAGTAGCAGCAGTGACCCAAATGGCTTATGTATTAGGTCTTGATTCTGCGGAGACTTTTTCACCGGGGATTATTTCTACTTACTTATTTGATTTAACTTCGTCACGAGGTTACATAATTAGTGCAGCGATTGCATTTTTAATTGCGGTGCTAACTTTTATTGCAAAAAGTCCAAACACATTATTTTTTCTAGTTATTTTGGTGGCGGCAGGGATTACTGCTCCGCTATTAAATAGTCACTCGGCTTCACTTGGTGATCACTCGATGGCACTTACGTCTTCAGTCGTGCACGGCATTGCGGTTTCTGCTTGGGTTGGCACGCTAATTGCAGTATTACCAGAAATGCGAAAAAGCAATTTAGTTGTCCTGCGCGGGTTTGGCAGTTTAGCTAAGTGGGCAGTAATTGCACTGGCTATCTCTGGAATGGCTGCTGCTTACACTCGATTAGATTCAATTAACGATTTTTGGCTGACTGGGTACGGCCAACTAGTTCTTATCAAAGTTACTATCTTCATTTGCGCACTAGCGTTAGCAAATAAAGTGCGAAAGTTAATCCTGAATAACTATTCAATTTCAAAATACTTAACTTTAGAAATCTCATTATTAAGTTTGGCAGTTGGATTTGGCGTTGCACTTCAAAATACTGCTCTTTCGCGCGAGAGTATTTTTCTAGCCACAGCTGCTGAAGAAGTACTAGGTTTTGAATTTCCACCCACACCAACAGTCACCGCTTACTTATTTGGTTGGCATCCAGAATGGGTTTTACTAACTGGGTCAATCTTGGCTTTAGGACTTTACTTAACTGGAATTAGAAAACTACGTAAATCACAAATTTCTTGGCCTATTGGTAGAACTGCATCGTTTTTACTTGGAATCGCAGTTTTAGCTTGGGCAAGTTCAAGTGGAATATCCAAATACGCAATGGTGTCATTTAGCGCGCACATGATTCAACACATGATTCTTTCGATGATTGCACCAATATTTTTAGTCCTCGGTGCGCCAGTTACTTTGGCGCTGCGAGCATTGCCCACACATTCAGATTCACAATTACGTAATACCCGCGATTGGATTTTGGCACTAATCCATAGTTCATATGCAAGATATGTAACACATCCAATTGCCGTGCTAATAATTTTCACATTTGGTCTCTATGGCCTCTACTTCACACCGCTTTTTGGAGACTTAATGCGGAGCCACAGCGGTCACGTGTTCATGGGAATCCACTTCTTATTTTCCGGATTCTTATTTGCTTTTATGACTGTTGGGATTGATCCAGCGCCAAGGAAAATACCGTATTGGGCCAAACTAATGATGGTGCTTGTTGCATTAGGTATACATACTTTCTTTGCCCTAGCGATAATGCAATCAACAACTCCAGTTGGAGAAATTTGGTACGCCCAAGTTCAGCCGCCATGGCAATTTAATTTATTAAAAGACAATTACACCGGCGGTGGTATTGCTTGGGCAGTTGGTGAAATACCAACACTTATTTTGGCAATTTTAGTTGTGGTGCAGTGGGCGAGAAGTGATACTAAATTGGCAAAGCGAACAGATCGGGCTGCCCAACGTGACGGTGACCAAGAGCTTAAGGCTTATAACGAACGGTTAGCTAAGTTGAGTGAAACTGATAGCGAACGCTAAAGTACTCGATCCTTTAATACTGGGAACTTGTCACGCCAATTTGTGGCATCGCTGACATCTATCTGCACAACTAATACATCTTGCGTTAAGCCGAGTTCACCTATTACTTCACCCATTGGATTAATCACCATTGAATTACCGCCAAGGGTGTAATCATTATTTTGGCCAACTTGATTGCAAGCAATAACCCAGGCTTGATTTTCAATAGCCCGAGCTGTATTTAAAGTACGCCAGTGTGAAATTCGAGGTGTTGGCCAACCTGATGCAATCACAAATGTTTGCGCACCTAAATCAACTTGAGCTCGGTAAAGTTCAGGGAAACGTAAGTCATAGCAAGTTGATACGCCAACTACTCCAATTGTTGTATCTGAAATCAATGCTGGTTTTTCACCACGACTAAGCATTATTGCTTCACCTTGATCAAAGCCGAATAGATGTATTTTTCGGTACTGCGAAACTATTTCACCCAAATTATTTATCGTCACCGCGGTATTTGAAATACCTTTTTCGTGGCGTTCTATAAAAGATCCAAAATGTATCCAGGTGTTATTTGCTTTTGCAATCTCACAAAAACTCTCAACTAATTCATTCTTAGTCGGCAGTGCATACTTTTCAAAAAGTTCTGAGCTGAAAGCACCCACATGCCACAATTCAGGTAAAACTACCCAATCTGATTTCGCTGCCCAAGTCTTAGTTAAAGCTGTAACTCGCTCAATTCTTGACTCAACGGTTTCTGCATCATCGGTGCTTACTTGCAGAAGGGCAATAGTTTTCATAACGAAAGACTAGTCCTAGCCTGCAGTTGGCAAAGCTTTTGAATCAGCTGGTGGTTCTGGTAGCCGACAAATATGTTCTAACCACAAGCCAATGACGATAGTAGCCAGACTTGCCAACGCAGTAAGCGCCGAAATAGTTACGCGCTCTTTACTTGCTGGTGAATCTGAAAAAACCAAGTTGTCAATCAAAATTCCGGCATAGAAGCCAAGTGCTAAAGCACCAACTCGAGACGCAGCCATTGCCAACGCTGCACTTCTAGCTGCAAGTAACGGATCTAGTTTTAATTTTCCTTTTTCTGGCTTTATTTTTTTCCGAGCTAATAAAGTCCAGATCAATAGTGCAGCGGTAACTAACCACATTGTTACTGCAGTCAACCAAGGAGTTGCGAAAGCTTGGCCAAATAGAACTGGCCAAAGGTTTGCTATCGCCCACCCTGCTGCCCCGGAAATTAGGGTTAATGCAACTAGGTAGTTAATTCTGGTTGGAATCAACACAATTAATACACCACTAACTTCATTTGACTATTTAATCGCACATCAGTTTTCGACACTGCATCGACTAAACCAACAAGTTTTCCAAGGCCTGACACTTCGGCAGTTGGATCAATTTCAAACCACGGCACCAAAACAAAAGCTCGAGAACTAAGTTGCGGATGTGGCACATTTAGTTTTTCAGTCGATATCTGATCAGTACCGAAAGTCAGAATATCAATATCAAGTGTGCGCGGACCCCATTTAATTTCACGTTTGCGCTGGGCAGCCAATTCAATATTTTGGACAAGGTCGAGAAGTTCTAGCGCAGTTAAATTCGTTTCGAGAACGAGAACTGCATTAAAGAAGTCATCTTGTTCTGGTCCGCCAATAGGTTTAGTTTCATAAATTGAAGAACTCACTAGTCCAAAAATACTTGGATGTTCGGCTAGGGCTGTGACTGCTGCTTGTAAATAATCAAATCTGTTTCCAAGATTAGAACCGATTGATAAAGCAGCTTTGGTCATACTTCGCCACGGACAACTGTTACTGAGACATTTCCAAATGGAACTTCAATTGGAGCTTGTGGTTTATGAACAGTAACTTCAACTGCAGAAACTAGTGGCAGTGCAAAGATTTCATCCGCAATTAAATCCGCCAAAGTTTCAATTAGCGCAACTGGCTCACCAATGATGTGGTCGTTTACAAGTTTGGCAATCTGTGCGTAATTAACGGTATTTGCTAAGTCGTCATTAACTTTGGAAGATTTAACAATAAGTGTTGCATCCACTGAAAACTCTTGACCATTTTTGCGCTCTTCAGGAAGTACTCCGTGAAAACCAAATCCAGTTAAATCCGTTAATTCAATTTGATACTCAGCCATTTGATTGCTCCTGTTGAATACGGTGAACAACTTTAATTGCATCACTGGATGATTTAACATCATGTACACGCACAGCCCAAACCGATTGGGCAGCAAGCAAAGTTGTAACGGCAACTGTGGCAGCTTCACGCTGGGAAACATCCCTTGCCTCACCATTTTTTGTTAGAAGTTCGCCAAGGAATTTTTTACGACTTACTCCGATTAATAGCGGTAAGCCAAGATCTTGTAAGTCAGCTACACCGGCAAGAATTGGCCAGTTTTGCTCAACCGTTTTTGCAAAACCAATACCTGGATCAAGGGCGATTCGCGAAAGCTCAACGCCAGCGCTGACTGCGACATTAACTTGATTTTGTAATTCATCACAGACATCTAGTAGTACGTCTTCGTAATCAGTTAAGTGCATCATCTCAGTTGAAAATCCTCGCCAATGCATCATGATGTAAGGCAAACTATTTGTAGTTAAAAAACTAAACATATCTGGATCGGCTTTACCGCCGCTAACATCATTAATTAATTTAGCACCAGCCTGCACCGCTTCTTTTGCAACTTGCGCTCGCATAGTGTCAACGCTGATCACTATTCCGTCTTTAGCTAGTTGAGTGATCACTGGAATTACGCGATCTAACTCTTGTTCAACTGAAATTCTTTGTGCACCTGGTTTTGTAGATTCACCACCGATGTCAACGATGTCGGCTCCGTCATCGACCATCTGCCGTGAATAGTCAATCGCAATTTGCGCAGAGTTGAATTTGCCACCATCACTAAATGAATCGGGAGTTACATTTAAAACACCCATCACTAGGGTGCGGTCTAGCTTGGCTAATTCTTCAGGTAGCCCGCTTGGCTTTTGCATTTACTTACCGTTTATTAAGGCCATAGCTTCAGCGCGAGTGGTCGCATCACGTAATTGACCACGAACTGCTGAAGTAACTGTTTTGCTACCAGGCTTGCGGATACCACGCATTGACATACATAAGTGCTCACATTCAATAACCACAATCACACCTTGGGCATCGAGGATGTTCACCATTGCATCTGCAATCTGAGTAGTTAATCTCTCTTGTACTTGTGGGCGGCGCGCAAATAAATCAACTAAGCGGGCAATTTTTGATAAGCCAGTGATTTGTCCAGCAACGCCAGGTATGTAGCCAACATGACCCATTCCATGGAATGGGAGCAAATGATGTTCACAAGTACTGTAAACCGGAATATCTTTGACCACAATAAGTTCTTCATGGCCAAGTGAAAACGTTGTAGTTAAGACATCTTCAGCTGTCTTATGTAGACCACCGAAAATTTCAGCATACGACTTAGCAATACGCTCTGGAGTTTTAGCTAAACCTTCACGATCTGGATCTTCGCCAATGCCGATAAGTAATTCCCGGATTGCGTTTTCGACCCGCTTTGCGTCGTATGGCTGAATGGCCGGCGGCTCAGTTAGATTTTCAATCCGATCGATACTCACGCTTTACTCGTCTCAGATTCCTTTGCGTCACCTGCGATTACTCTTGGCGGAACATTAACTGGTGGGCGGCGACTTGGTTTTCTTCGTGCCGACCCAGTCCAAGCTGGACGATCCGCTTTACGCTTTAGTGGTTCAAAAATACGAGCGATTTCTTCACGATCTAAAGTTTCTTTTTCCATTAGTTCAACTACTAGTGCATCAAGAACTTTTCGATTTGCAACAAGAATTTCATAAGCTTCATGGTGTGCAAAGTCGATAAATGAGCGAACTTCTTCAT
Organism: uncultured Actinomycetes bacterium; assembly: GCA_903951185.1. Classification (GTDB taxonomy): domain Bacteria; phylum Actinomycetota; class Actinomycetes; order S36-B12; family UBA5976; genus UBA5976. The sequence continues at coordinate 11,504 of CAJBBC010000039.1, read as the reverse complement.
CAATCGCAGCAGCAACATCTTCAGAGAAATCGCGCTGATGTCCCATGTCTCTACCCATGAATGGTTCACCGGCAGCTTGTCCATATTTAATGGCACCTAAACGTTCAGTCATGCCGTATTCCATAACCATCTTGCGAGCAACTGCTGTTGCTTTCTCGATGTCATTACTTGCTCCAGTTGTTGGATCGTGGAAAACCATTTCTTCAGCAGCTCGACCACCCAACATGTAAGCCAGTTGATCCAACATTTCGGAACGTGTAGTTGAGTATTTTTCTGATTCAGGTAGCACCATGGTGTAACCAAGTGCACGACCTCTTGGCAAAATTGTAATTTTGTGTACTGGATCGGTATTAGGTAAAGCTGCAGCAACTAACGCGTGCCCACCTTCATGGTAGGCAGTAATCAAGCGTTCATGCTCATTCATTAATCTTGTTCGCTTTTGCGGACCAGCAATTACTCGATCAATTGCTTCATCTAAAATTTCATTTGTAATAAATTTGCCATCTTCACGTGCGGTGAGAATTGCAGCTTCATTAAGCACATTTGCCAAGTCAGCACCGGTGAACCCTGGAGTTCGGCGAGCAACCGCCATTAAGTCAACGTCATCGGCAATTGGTTTACCTTTAGCGTGAACATTTAAGATGTCGAATCGGCCTGTTAGACCTGGTGTCTCAACAGCAATCTGCCGATCAAAACGTCCCGGGCGAAGTAAAGCTGGATCAAGAATGTCTGGGCGGTTTGTTGCCGCAATCAAAATAACGCCAGTATTTGCATCGAAGCCATCCATCTCAACCAACATTTGGTTAAGTGTTTGTTCGCGCTCATCGTGTCCGCCGCCCATACCTGCACCGCGGTGACGACCTACTGCATCAATTTCGTCAATGAAAATAATGGATGGGGCATTTTGTTTTGCTTGTTCGAATAAGTCACGAACTCGACTTGCGCCAACACCAACAAACATTTCAACGAAATCAGAACCTGAAATTGAAAAGAATGGAACGCCAGCTTCACCAGCGACTGCGCGAGCAAGCAAAGTTTTACCAGTTCCCGGTGGGCCATAAAGTAATACGCCTTTAGGAATCTTTGCACCAAGTGCTTGGAATTTTTCTGGTTCTTTTAGAAATTCTTTTATTTCAATAAGTTCTGACTTAGCTTCATCAGCACCAGCAACATCATCAAAAGTTGTTTGTGGCATATCTTTGGTAATTAATTTGGCTTTAGATTTACCAAAGGACATTATGCGGCCGCCGCCTTGCATTTGGCTCATCATAAATAGGAATAAACCTAAAATTAAAATAACTGGGAAAAGCGACATAAATAAGGTGCCCAAGAAAGATTGCCTTGGCACAACGACGTCGTAACCATCAGGTAAATTTCCAAGCGCAGTTTGTGATTCAAGCAGACTAATTAAAGAAGGTGCCTGACCAGTAATGAACTCTGCAGTTTGATTCGTGTCATCGGTTAACGTGACTTTAATAAGTTGGTCGTTATCAACTAAAATTGCGGACTTTGCTCGACCCTGTTGAATGTCTTCGATGATTTTCCAGGTATCGACTTCTTTTGCAGCTGCACTTGCATTCATCGAATTTGTGCCAAGTAGCAGAGCTAAAATTGCAAACGAAACCCAAAGCAATGGTGAGCGGAATAGTTGCTTGATACCCATGTTTAAGGAAAAACACCCCTTTTGTGGTCGAATTATTAAGGTACTACCCAGAGCCGAAATGCGCGAAATGGTTCTCAACTGGCGAAATGACGCCTAAGTACAGTGAATCCGATTTCCTTTAAATACGGGGTTTTCGGTGAATACTGGTGAACTAGCTAATTAACTTTAAGAAATGCTCTAAAGCCGACCGGCTTCGTGAACTCGCTTCAGAAAATCTTTCGTTTCGGGAAGTTGCGGGCTTTCTAAAACTTCTTTTGCAGTGCCGCGTTCAAGTATGTGTCCATCTTTTAAGAAACAAACTTCGTCGGCTACTTGAGTGGCAAATCCCATTTCGTGGGTAGCTAAGACCATAGTCATTCCGTCTGCTTTTAAATCACGAACTATCGAAAGTACTTCATTAACTAAGACTGGATCGAGTGCTGAAGTTACTTCATCAAGTAATAAAAGTCTTGGCTTATTTGCGATTGATCTAATAATTGCGACCCGTTGTTGCTGTCCGCCACTTAAGCGATCTGGGTATTGATCAGCTTTATCTAGTAAATCAAATCTCGACAAAAGCGTTTTTGCACTCTCGATCGCTTCCTCTTTAGAAACTCGATGGACTCGAATCGGTGCAAGAGTGATGTTTTCTAAAACTGTCATATGTGGAAACAAATTAAATGACTGAAAAACCATTCCGAGTTTACGTCGAACTGTATCTTCATTTATATGTGGATCAGATATTTCAATTCCATCTATTCTGATTTCACCGTCATCAATTTGCTCAAGTAAGTTAATACATCTAAGTAATGTGGATTTACCCGAGCCAGATGCACCAATAAGTACGGTGGCTGTGTGCTCTGGAACAACTAAATTTAAATCGTTTAGAACTACTTCGTCACCAAAAGTCTTACGTAGATTTGAAACTTCTAATACGTTCATGCGCTACCTTGCGCATTCTGTTTGTTAATTGACCTTTGTAATACACGATCGGTATATCGCGTAAGTGGAATAGTAATTAGTAAAAACAAAATTGCAGCAATCACATATGGTGTGTAATTAAACGTTCGCGAACCTTGTATCTGTGCAGCTCTTACCGCATCAGTGACACCAAGGATCGAAACTAAACCAGTGTCTTTAAGTAACGCAACTAAATCATTTAGAAGTGGTGGAACAACACGTTTGAACGCTTGAGGTAACACAACATGTCGCATAGTTTGCGCTTGTGATAAACCAAGGGAGCGCGCTGCTGCACGTTGACTTGGATGGATTGAAAGTATGCCACTTCGAATAACTTCAGCTACATATGCTGAATACGTAATGATGACTGCAACTGTGCCGAGCACAATCACACTGTTAGTTACGCCACTTAATCGAAGAGCTGGTACACCGAATCCAACTAGCAAAATTACTAATAGGAGTGGCACGCCGCGAAAGACATCAACGTAAACAGTGGACAAAATTCTAAACGGTGTCATTGCTGCTGACTTTGAAGTGCGCGCAAGTGCAAGGCCAAGGGCAATAATGCCAATCACAATTGACGCCACAATCGTTAGCGTCACATTTGTGACCAAACCTTTAACTACTAAATCCAGAATTTCAAGTCCGTAATTCCAGTCAAAGAATGTTTTCTTAACAACTTCCCAACCAGGTGAAGTAACTAGGCCAACTAGTAATGCGCCAATAACTAAGAATGATGATGCAGTTGCGATGGCAATTCGTTTGCGAGCTATTTTTGCTCGAGCTACTTGCCGGTTTTTTTCACGGGCACTAGGTACCCAAGAAAAAGCCCGACCCGAATTACTTCGGGCCGGGCTTCTATTTTCCATAGCTTTAGTTAAACAGCACTTACTTTAGAACTGGTGCGCCGGCATCTGTTCCAAGCCAAGTAGCAGTGATTGCATCTAGGCTGCCGTCAGCTTTAATCGCATCTACAGCTTGTGAAACACAACTTGTGATCGGGCTGTCTTTAGCAAGTAGTAAGCCAAAGTTGTCGCCTTCACCAGTTGATGGAAGTTGACCAAGGATCAGGCCATTGCCATCTTCAATTTGGACTGCTGAAACATAGAAAGCACTCGGTAAGTCAAGTACGATTCCATCAATCTGTCCGTTGATTAAAGCTGTAACAGCTGCTGCATTGTCATTAAATACTTGAGGTTCAACGCCAATTTGGTCTTTTACATAATCAAGAGAAGTAGTTGCCACTGCAACACCTAGCTTTGAACCTTTTAGCTCAGCAATTGTTGTTTTACCTTCAATTGCGCTGCCTTTGTAAGTTACAACTGCTTGAGGTGCACTGTAGTAAGGACTTGAGAAATCAACAGCAGCTTTGCGTTCTTCAGTAATTGAGAACTGTTGCAAGTTGAAGTCGAAAGTCTTTGCTCCTGGAGTGACTGCACCATCAAAAGTTGTGCGGACCCAAACTACATCTTCTTTAGCAAAACCAAGTTGCTGTGCAACTGCATAAGCAACTGCAGCTTCAAAGCCTTCGCCTGATTCAGGGGCATCATCGATAACCCATGGGTAGAAAGCAGGTTCACCAGTAGCAACTGTTAATTTGCCAGTGGTTAGCGTCTGCAAACTTTCAGCACTACATGATGAAGCGCCACTTGCAGATGGTGTGGATGCAGTTTCTGACTCTGGTGAGCAGGCTGCAATTAATGTAGTTACAGCTAGGGCTGCAAGAACATTGCGGATACGACGAAAGTTAGCGTTAGTCACGCTGATCTCCTATTACTTTCAGGTTGCATAAGGAAGCGGTTGCCCCCAAATGTTGGGCCCTGGCTGGACCCGCGCTTGCCAATTGATTGGCCTGGTCTTTCCTCGGGGCACCCCATCGCGGTTGCAAGGGTTGTCGGATAACAAGCCGGGACTTATCGTTATCGCTCTTTACCAATACACAGACTAGCAAGGTCGGAATCTGCCTGTAAACCCGATCCAAATAATCGTGCCAAAATTGTGAAATGGATACCAAGCAGTTTGAAGCCCCGATGCGGGTTGCTTTTGAACTAGCTAGCCAAGCAGGGCGACAAGGTGATGTTCCTGTTGGCGCCGTAGTTCTGAACCCAGCAGGCAAAATTATTGGGCAGGGTTTCAATACTCGCGAGGCTTTGAATAATCCACTCGGACATGCTGAAGTAAATGCCCTGATCGCAGCTTCGCAAGATTTAGCTAACTGGCGACTTGATGACTGCACAATTGTTGTTTCACTTGAACCTTGCACAATGTGTGCAGGTGCAATTGTTCAATCGAGAATTGGCCGCTTAGTCTTTGGGGCTTTTGATGACAAAGCTGGCGCAGTCGGTTCGCTTTGGGATGTGGTTAGAGACTCTCGATTACCACACCGACCAGAAGTTATTTCGGGTGTGCTGGCTGCAGAAGCTGCGAATTTGTTAACTGAGTTTTTTAAAGAAAAACGTTAAACCCGTAAATCAATACCTCACGCTTGCAACAATCCCGTAAAGGGATTGTTGCAAGCGCGGTATCGGTGGGAACCGCGAAGGCTTTGCCTTCGCTCCCAAATCCCGCCCGCTAATTTACCCGTCACACAAAAATCTGCCCGATCATGGGCATATTTTGTGTGGCGGTATCGGTGGGATTTGAACCCACGGTGCGCTTACACGCACACAACTTTTCGAGAGTTGCACCTTCGGCCACTCGGACACGATACCGTCATTAAGAATACTGTGTTTTTACAGACTTCTTAAATTGTTGGTATGCAATCGTTAATAACACAGCCGCGAAAATAGCTACTGAAATACGTTCCGGCAAATTCTGACTTAGGTAGATCCCCAAGTAGACCGCTGGAACTCCAGCTAAGCCACCTAGTATTGCAATCGGAAATAAAATGTTTCCGCGCTTGTAATGTGCGTAAGTACCAGAAATTCCAGATCCAACGATAACTGCCAGACTTGTACCTCGAGCAGTTACTGCATCTAATCCGGCAGCAATAATCATTGCTGGCACCATAATGATTCCGCCGCCAATTCCAAGTAGTCCAGACATTGTGCCAGCGAAGAAACCTACTGCGATTAAAAGTAAATGACCGGCAAGTCCGTCAACTATTTGAGTTGGTTGCGCTGACCAAAGTAAACGAATTGCAGAAACGGTCAGTAATCCGGAAAAAACTAATTGCAAACGCGGCAGTGAAATAGTGTGCAATAACTTCGCACCGTAGATGGCACCGAAGAATGAACCGGCGAGTAAATATAAAGCCGAAGTCCAGTTCACATCTCCAGTTGCGGTGTAGCCAATTGCACCGGCAATGGCAATAGGAACAATTGCGCCAAGTGAAGTCGCATGGGCTTTCTTTTGATCAATGTGTAACCAAGCCAGATATAGCGGCACCATTAAGAATCCGCCACCAACGCCAAATAATCCGGCTAAGACTCCAGCAAGAAAACCTATTAATAAAGTGCGTTGTTTTTCACTAGTGCTTAGCTTGTTCATGCATCGCGCTTGAAAAACATAACTGAGGCAATTAAGTAGAGCCCAACTACCCAAGCGGCAAAAGTTAGTCCAGGAGTTTGATAAAGTCCGCCATCACCTAACCAGTCATTAGCGTTATCGAAAGGTAACCGAGTAGTAATCCAGTCAAACTTTTGTTTAGCAAATTGATTTAAGATCCCAAGTAAACTTTCCAGAATTGTGCTCATAAGTAGCGGTATGACAATACCTAAAGCTAAGTTCCGAGTAATTGTCACAACACTCATGGCGATAAATAGATACCCGACTATAAATAGCAAAACTTTCCAAAGATCCGCTGGCGGATTTGGACTAAATGTAAATCCCTCGGCAGTACTAGTTACCGTTCCCTCAGGTGCAAATTGAGCTAGGAAGCCAAGTAATCCCCAACTCAGTAATACGGAGAAAGTAACAAAGAAAAGTAGCACCAAACTTTTTGCGATCATCACTATTTCGCGTTTAGGAAACTCGGTAAGAGTTAACCGGATAGTTCCATATCGGTATTCGTGACCAAAAACTTGAGCACCAATTACTGAGAGTAAAACTAAACTGAAGAAATTATATGAAGTGTTATAAAGACCAATCCAGCTTTGCATTCCTGGCTCTCTGGCCGAGAACAGTGGGAAAACTCCGAAGAATCCGATTGAACCTAAGTAGGAAATCAACATAATCCACGTCGAACGAATCGACCATAACCGGCGCCATTCGAATACTAATGCGCTAATCACTTAGTACCTCCAACGCGGAATTCTTGTCCAGATTCTGTTAATTCCAGGAAGACATCTTCGAGGCTCGCTGACCGCAATGTTAATTCAGATATTTGGATGTTGTTCTTGAAGGCAATCTCGCCCACTAAATCAGAAGTTACACCTGAGATAAGTAAAGTGTTTAAGCCTTCAAACTTGGCTTCGATTCCATCGTTGCCAAGGAAATCGCGAAGCCGATTTAATTCTGGACTGCGCACCACAACATTTGTTCCCTGGGCTCTAGTTAAAAACTGCTGCATTGATTCGGCAGCAATTAGTTGACCGGCAGCAATAACAACTACGTCATCAGCTAATAGTTGCATTTCGCTTAATAAGTGACTGCTAACAAATACTGCGTTACCAGAAGCGGCATAATTTTTTAAGAAATCACGTAACCATTGGATAGATTGCGGATCGAGTCCGTTAGCTGGTTCATCCAAGAACAAAACTTTTGGCTGCGCCAAAATTGCCCCAGCTAAACCAAGTCTCTGTCCCATCCCGAGTGAAAAACCACCAGGACGTTTTTTGGCAACAGATTCAAGTCCAACTAGTTCAAGTACTTCATTTATGCGCGCTTTAGAAATCCTTGCTTCAGCACCAAGCATTCTTAAATGTGCAAAGGCAGTTCTTTTCGGATGAAAAAATTTTGCATCTAAGTGTGCGCCGACTGCGCGCGTTACCGGATGTAATGCAGTCAGTGGTTTGCCGTCATACAGTGTTTCACCTGAGCCAGAATCCAAATCCAACATCAAACGCATTGTGGAAGATTTACCTGAGCCATTTGGCCCTAAGAAGCCAGTTACTCGGCCAGGTTCAACTGAGAAAGATAAATCGCGAACAGCATGTGTTTTGCCAAAATGTTTATCGAGGTTATTTACTTCTACGCGCATAACTCGACTCTATCTTGCGTACTTAACAAAACTCACTGCGCAATTAACGCTGGTTGAGATTTATTTTTCAGATTCGTCGCGAATGTCAGCAGTCATGCTGGCAAGTACGTCGGTAAGCTCGCCGCGCTTGTTTGCAATTTCACGAGTTACATCTGAAACATCAGATTCAAGTTTCACGAATTCATCGCCAACACTTGCTACTAATTCAGAAATTTCAGTTTGCGAAGCTAACCAGCCAGTGCGTAGTTTTGCCATCTGCTTATTAAGTTCAGTAACAATTCGCTTTTCATTTTCAACTGACTTCAAAATGTGATCGCGGTAAAGAACTGCAGTCTTCTTAATTGAATCTGCCTTAGCTTTCGCCTTGGCCAAAATTTCATTACTTTGACGGATTGCTGCAGATTCTGCTTCGTCATACTTAGCTTGGCCAGCAGCGGCAAGTGCATCAACACGTTCTTGTGCTTCGCGAAGCATGTTATCAATTCGAGCTTGTGTTTCAGAAAGAGTTGCACGAGTATCGCCACTGGTTTTTTCAACCATTGCTTGTGATGCTTTCGTTGCTTCGCTAACTAAACGCTTAGCTTCAGCATTTGCATTCGAAAGATTTGTATTGATTTCATTTTGTGAAGAAAGTACTTGTTCATCAATTTGGCGCACAGCATCAGCTTGTTGCTTAGCAACTTCACGTTCTGTTTTAGCACGTAAATCATTTGCACTCTTAATGACTTCATCTGCCTGACGAGATGCGTCATCTAGAAGTTTGGCAATCGTGGCTTGAGTGATCTTAAGTTGTTCGTCAGCATCATCTTGAGAAGCTGAAAGTAGTTGTTCTGCTTGCGCACGAGCTGTTTCAAGAGTTGAAGTTGCTTCAGCGCGAAGTTTGCGAGCATCAGCATTTGCTGCTTCACGAATACTTCTTGCATCAAGTTCAGCGCTTGCCCGAATCTGTTCACGATCGGATTCAGCTTTTTGTAAAGTTTCAGAGGCTTGTTCAACAAGTTTGGTGGCCCGAGTACGAGCTGCGCGAATAATTACGGCGGCGTCTTCAGCAGCTATTTGGGTTAATGCATCGTCATCCATGTCGATAAATGTTGGACGGCCAACAGCGCCTTCTAGTTCGGCAATGCGAGCATTTAGGGATGCGATCATTTCTTGGTACGCAGCATCACGTTTTGGATCGCCTTCAGGCAAATTTTCAATATCTGCCGCTTTGAAGAAACGTCCTAAACCTTTTTCACTCATTTTTATTCCTTGCTCGTAAGACCAATAACCCCGTAGCTACATGTCCGTAGACATATAAGAATAGAGAGGCAATTAAGAATTGGGAAATTAGTTATTCGCGACTTAATCGCAAATTGCCTATAAATAATGACTTTTTAGCTACGTCGTCGTGGACCTGAGGCGCTGCGCCCGTAAGTTCGGGGTTTTCCCCCACCACGTGAACCACCACGGCCAGACTTCGGCTGATCAGGTTCTTTCCAAGGAATTCCACTTGGTTTTTTCGCACCAGTAATACTGATTAATTCTTTTGACATTTGTTTAATGCGAACAACTTTTGGTTCTACCCCAGCACGCGCAGTCATTTGTTCAACCGCACGTTGTTGACGTGGTCCAACTAATGTCACAACTGCACCTGACTCGCCGGCGCGAGCTGTTCGTCCAGCACGGTGCAAATAATCCTTTGGATCAGCAGGTGGATCAACGTGGACAACTAAAGAAACGCCATCAACGTGAATACCGCGAGCCGCCACGTCCGTAGCGACTAGAACATTAGTTACACCTTCTTTGAAAGCGTTAAGTGTGCGCGTACGAGCACCTTGAGTTTTACCACCATGTAATGCGCCAGCTGGAATACCGCGTCGAGCAATATCTTTAGCAATGCGCTCTACTCCTAATTGAGTACGCGCGAAGAAAATCGTCTTACCATCGCGAGCACCAATTTCAGCGAGTACATCTTCTTTATCTTCACGATAAACAACAAATAAGTAGTGATCCATAGTTTTCACAGATGCTTTAGATGTTGAGGTTGCATGTTCGACTGGATCATGCAGGTACTTTTTAACAATTTTGTCTACATCTTTATCAAGGGTTGCACTAAACAGTAAGCGCTGTGTTCCCTTTTTAGTTAGATCAAGTACCTCAACAATTTGTGGGAAGAATCCCATGTCACACATTTGATCAGCTTCATCAAGAATTGTAATTTCAGTTTTTGACAGATTTACATACCCTTGTTCAATTAAGTCATTTAACCGACCTGGAGTTGCTACTAAAATCGGCACACTTCGTTTAAGGGCATCGACTTGTTTTGCATACGGCATACCGCCAGCAATTAATCGAACATCAAGTCCAACACCCTGCGCAAAAGGCATAATCGCGTCCGTAACTTGCATTGCAAGTTCGCGAGTTGGCACAAGTACTAATCCAAGTGGATGGTTTGGTGTTGCTTTTCGATGTGCGAGCTTAGTTACCATCGCTAAACCAAATGCCAAAGTTTTTCCAGAACCTGTTTGTCCTCGACCTAAAACATCGCGACCACTAATTGCATCTGGCAGAGTTTTTACTTGAATTGGAAATGGTTCAGTGAAACCTTGACGATTAAGGATCGGTAATAAGTTTTGATCTACACCAAGTTCTGACCAAGCGGGTAAGTCAACCGGCTCTAGTACTTCAGCAACTTTAACTCGCTTAGTCGATTCAAAAATTTCACCATCATCATGGCGATCATTGCGACTTGCACGAACTGGACGTTTCGATTCAAATCTTTCGGCTCCGGCAGGACGACGTGCTGGACGATCGCTGTATTCCTTACGCGCTGGACGTTCGCTGCGTTCGCTGCGTTCATTGCGAACCGGACGTTCGCTACGTTCACTACGAACCGGACGTTCGCCTCTGGCTGGACGTTCGGTGCGAGTATCTTCACGACTACTAAATTTTTTGGCATACGGACGATCTGATTTTTCACCACGCGCAGTTGCTGGTCTAGCTGCTCCACGAGTTGGTTTTTCAAATCTTTCGGCGCGTGCCGGACGTTCACTTCGCTCAGCTCTTTCACCGCGAACTGGTCGATCAGAATAAGTGCGCTCGCTTCGATCTGACTTTTCAAATCGATCCCGTTTATAACCAGCTCCGGCAGGTTTTTCGCCGCCGCGACGTTGTGGTTTACCTGATGGATTCCATACATCTTTTGATTCGCTTCGAGTGCGCGCTGATTTTGGCGCTGCTCGACCTACTGTTGCACCTGATCGTTCGCTGCGTTCACCACGTACCGGGCGTTCACTACGTTCACTGCGTTCTCCGCGTACCGGGCGTTCACTACGTTCACTTCGCACGCTTTCATCGCGTGGAGTACTTCGCTTTTTTGCACCTTTAACAGGTTTAGCCCGCTTAGCAGCAGCAGCTTTTTTGGCCGCAACATGGCGCGGTGAAGTCTTTTTAGGTTCAGTTTTATTAGCAGCGCGGTCGCGGTCTAGTTTTCGCGCACGCGGCTTTTTCTTGGGGGAAGTTGAGGAAGTCATGAAACCCTTTCGGTACTTATACGTTAGGTCAGAAACGCGCATTTACCTAATCACTTAGCCACTTTTTGTCACTGCTGGGTGCGAAACTAGTCCAATGGATGTCTTAATACTTGTCGGAATCGCACTAGGAACTGCCTTAGTCACGGGGTTTGTCGTGAGTTCCGTTGTGTCGCGGAGTCTTAAATCGAGTGGTGGATTGACGCCCGATGAAATCAGAAGACAAGTTGGCGATGCAGCTCGCGAACAT
>CAJBBC010000038.1 GCA_903951185.1 uncultured Actinomycetes bacterium | reverse complement strand
GTCGTACAGAAAGTAACGTTGTTGGTTACCGGTTGTACCCGATTTACATAGCCAAAGCTGGCGGCTTCTTCTTCATTGTTTTCGGTGTAACAACTTTGATTGCTGCCCTGGTCACAATAAACCCAATTTGGCTTTACGGTCCATACACTCCCTCACAAGTAACTGCCGGTTCACAGCCAGACTGGTACATCGGTTGGCTGGATGGCGCAGTTCGAATAATGCCAAACTGGGAATCAAATATTCTCGGTTACACCTTTAGTTGGAATTTAATTGTGCCGGCTTTGGTAATTCCAGGCATTATGTTCACCGCACTTGGTCTTTACCCTTGGATTGAAGCTTGGGTAACTGGTGATAAGCGTGAGCACCACTTACTTGATCGCCCGAGAAATGCACCAACGCGAACTGCGCTCGGTGTGATGGCAATTAGTTTCTATATGATGCTTTGGATCTCAGGTGGAAATGACATTATTGCAACTGCATTTAACTTGTCGATTAACCAAATTACTTGGACACTGCGATTCGCATTATTTATAGTCCCAGTATTGGCTTTCAAGATTACAAAACGGATATGTCTTGGCTTACAACGGCGAGATAACGATAAATTGCTACACGGTTATGAATCTGGACAAATCCTGCGATTACCTAATGGCGAGTTTATCGAAGTACATAAGCCAATCTCAGATGCTGAAAAAGCAGTTATCTTAGCGAAGCAGGACTACAGCCCGTTAGCACTTGAAGCTTCAGTAGATGCCAATGGAGTTCGAAATCCAAAGACTCGCAAAGCAGCGCTACGTGCCCGGATGTCTAACTGGTTCTATAGCGAAAACATTGCGCGTCCAACAGCTAGCGAACTTGAAGCCGCTGCTCATCATGCTCAACACGAACTACATGAAGCTGAGAAGTTGGTTAAAGAAATTAGCCATTAATCAAAATTAAAAAGCCCCTGATCTTTTGGATTAGGGGCTTTTTAATTTGCTGAAACTTAACGTATTAAAGTCGACCTGCGTTCATTAGCTAACGCCTGCGCAAATGGGTCTGTAAAGCTAGTCAACTTAGTGCCCAGTGCACTTTCCAATATTGCATCGGCTAATTCTGGATTACGAGCTAAGCCGGGTCCGTGCATGTAAGTGCCAATAACATTTCCCTGCCAAACGCCCTCTGTTTTATTGAAACCGTTTCCAACTCCACTTAAAACTTGGCCAAGCGGTGTAACGCCATCGCCAATGTCAGTTAGCCCTTGATGGTTTTCAAATCCCGTCAAAATTGGTAGCGACTTATTAGTTGGTTGTACAACGAGTTCGCCAACGCTACGTGGCGCGGCATTAACGATAGTTTTTGCATCAACTAGTCCAAGTCCATCAATGATTTTGCCACCATGGCCTGGCAATGTGGTGCCAATCACTTGAAAACCAGCACAAACGGCGAACACAGTTGCCCCACTCTGAACCGCAGCAGTTAAGCCACCGTCTTCTTTCATTAAATCTAAACTTGCAGTTTGTGGACCATCTTCCCCGCCACCAAGTAAATACAAATTACCTTGGCGCGGAATTGCCATTCCAGGAGTAACTTCAACTAACTCAACATCAACACCTCGAGCTTTCGCTCGGTGAATTAGTACTTCGGCATTGCCTTGATCACCGTATGTCCCAAGTAAGTCATGGTAGATCCGCACAATTACAAGACTCATCGAGTTACCCCTCGCTTAGCTGAGATGCCAAGTTCTGTTGTGATTAGGTCCTGGAATGCGGTGTAGCTAGCAACCGCCTCAATACTTCGATTATCGAATTGACTTACTGCCTGCGCAAAACTGTCGGCCGTTTTAACTTTGATACCTTGCACACTTAGCCGATAAGCAATGTCGAGTTTACGTTCGCCAACACAAATTACTTCTTTACCAAGTAATTCGGTGTAGTTAATATCCCACAACCATGAAGTGTCTAGTCCATCGATTCCGCGAGCGTTCAGAGCCAGAATTATTTGCGGCGCGGCCAATGCAGTTAACCCTACTCGCCAACTTTCTGGATTTTTAGCTAAGCGAGTTTCGATTGTGCGGCCAGCTATGTTAAAAACCTGTGTTCGATCAGGTGGATTAGCAGTTAATTCATTTTGATATTCGACTGGCACAATTGCGCCCATTAAACGCGCTGCTTCAATCGCCAGAATCGCATTTCGACTTGGCCCAGTTAATCCCTTGCCGCCGCGAACTTGAGCCAACTTTGAACCGAGTCCACATTTACATTGGTAATCACCAAGGGTCCAATCCAAAATAGTCGAGCAGTTTGGACAAGTAGCCGCATCAGGATGGCGACGTCCGCCAAATGTCACGCGAATCACGTGACCTGCATCCATAACTGCAAACTCTAAGAAAGGATCATCTCGATCAATAATTAAAGTGACATCATCGCGGTTAAACGTTTTTTGCCAAAGTGCAGCAACTTTTCGAACTTCACCAGTGCGATGCAATTGGTCACGCGAGAGATTTAAAAGCACAATAACTTTGGGTGCGACTAAGTTGTAAATAGTCGGTAAATAGAGTTCGTCACATTCAAGCACTACAAAACGATTTCGGGGCTTACTGGCTAAAGTCGCCACAATACCAGCAGCCATATTTGCACCGTGCGCACTTGTACTTACTTCTTCGTCAGTTCCTAAAGCAAGTATTTTGGCTAAATTAGCTGTTGTAGTGGTTTTGCCATTTGTGCCACTAACTAAAACTATGTCGCGATCACGGGCAAGTTTGGAAATAGCTTTTGGGTCAATAACAAGGATTACTCTTCCTTTTATTGTTTCGCCGCGGCCAACTTTAAGTTTTTTCGAAGCATAACTTGCAATTCCACCAGCCATGTTGGCTAGTGCTAGCCGAGCTGAGCGTGACATTTAAGAGTTACTTAACAAACTCGCCACGGTAGTACTCGAAAAGTAATCCCGCAACTGCTGCAATTAAAGCCATTGTGCCAAGGAGCATCATCCAGCGAGCAAAAACAAAACCAAGTACAAAAATAAATGTTGCAAAGCCGACTGCTAATGGCATCCATGAATACGGCGAGAAAAATCCGTAATCAGGATCCACATCAGAAATTTTTGCGTGTTCAATGTCTTCGGGCAGTGCACCAACGCGATTGGATGTGAAAAGTGTGTAGAAACCAATTAGGAATGCTAATCCGCCAGTTAAAGCAAGTACAGTTGTGCCAATTATTTCTTGGCTCATGTACCAGTAGACCGCAGTTACTAAGAAGTAAAAAACTGCAAACCAGGCAAATAAACGACCACCGAAATCCATAAGTTAATTACCCTTTCCAGCAGCATAGTCAGCAATTTCTTTTCGAGCCTCAACACTTAAGTCAGTTGATTCCGGATGATGTAAATCAAAAGCTGGACGTTCACTTCGAATTGGCGGAATTGAAGTGAAGTTATGTCGTGGTGGTG
>CAJBBC010000037.1 GCA_903951185.1 uncultured Actinomycetes bacterium | reverse complement strand
ATTGCTAATCGACGAAGTTTTAGTTAACTGCCACTACTTAATAGTTGTGGGTTGCGAAAAGTAACTAACATCGATTCAAAAGCTGAAACCGGATTCACATTCGCAAGTAAATTATCTCGGGTTTCCCGAATAACATCGATCCGCTTAAGAGTTTCAGCGGAAGAACTTGTCTGAGCCAGTTTTTCAATTTTTGGTCTGAGTTCTTCGTTTATTAGCAATAAATCTGAACCAGATTGAATTATTAAAACATCGCGATAAAACCCAGTTAAGTCCAGTAACACTCGATCATATTGATCGCTCAATACTCGGCGGCGACGATCTTTCGCACGCTTTTCAAGTGCTTTTACAGCTGACTTGATTTGGCGCTCAACACCTTTGAACCCTTCTACCCCGTCACCATAAGCTGTGCGAATGTTTTTTTCATCCTGAATATCAAGCGGCTCGACGATCGAATCAGTGTCGGCATTGGCGTTAGCCACAATTGTGGCTGCCATTTCAAAGCAAGAAACAACCGAATGTACGCGATTAGGCATATCTAATATTTCATTTCGTCTTTGTCGAACAAGTTCATCAGTAGCAATCGCTTTTGCTCTACCGATATGACCTTGAGCCGCGCGAGCTGAGAAAAGCGCTAAATCTTTTTCGATACCGTATCGATTTGTTAGTTGCTGTGCAATTGACTCTAGGGTTGGGCTGGTCAAAACAACTTGGCGACAGCGACTTCGAATAGTTTCAAAAACATCATCACTTGTTGGTGCGCAAAGTAACCAAACAGTTCCAGGTGGTGGCTCTTCTAGACTTTTCAAAAGTACTGACGCGGCATCATTTCTAAAGCGGTCAACATCTTCAATTACAATTACATGCCAATGCGAACGACTCGGCGCTAATGCAGCGCGCTCAATTAATGCTTTGGTGTCATCTATGGAATAAATAATTCCTTCTGGCACTATGTGTTCAATATCAACATGCACACCAGCAATTGCATTTAAACAATCAACACAGGTACCGCAACCACCATTGGGGCAAACTAGTGCTGCTGCGAAAGCGAGTGCACTGGTACTTCTGCCACTTCCCGGTGGACCCGTGATCAGCCATGCGTGCGTCATTGAGTTTCCGCTTGCAGCTCGCTTTAATTCTGCAACTGCATGGTCTTGCCCGATTAGTGCGTCAAAGACACTCATCGCTTTGGTAGCACCGCCGAAACAGCTTCGATAATTTCCTTTGCTACTTCGTCTTTTGACTTGGTCGCATCGATCACAATATTGGGTTTTGGTGAAGCAGCTGCAATATCCCTAAATGCCTGGTGAACTGCGTGATGAAAATCGCGGGATTGAATTTCCATTCGATCAATCCCGTCCATTCTTTCTTCACCAGCTTCCGCCGGCACATCTAAGTAAATAGTGAAATCAGGAATTAACTCTTCAGTAGCCCACTCACTTAAAGTTCTAATTTGATTTGCCCCTAAACCACGAGCGATACCTTGATAGGCAACTGATGAGTCAATGTATCGATCACAAATTACAATTGCTCCTCGATTCAATGCTGGCCTAATTTTATTATGGGCATGATCACTCCGAGCAGCTGCAAAAAGCAATGCTTCAGTTTGATCAGGCATGTCTGTTATTTCTGGATCAAGCAAAATATTGCGGATTTTTTCAGCAGTTGGTGTGCCACCAGGTTCGCGAGTCAAGACAACTTCGTAACCAGCTTCTTGAAGCCACTGTGCTAAACGTTTGGAATGCGTGGATTTGCCCGCGCCTTCGCCACCTTCCATCGCAATAAAGAAACCCATACTCATCACAGAACTCTATTTTGCTACTGCAGCTTTTTTGGCCGCTGCTTTTTTAGCAGGTTTTTTCGCCGCTGCTTTTTTAGCTGGCTTTTTTGTAGCTGTTTTTTTGGCAGCTTTTCGAGCAGTTGCTTTCTTTGGTGATGGCCCAGCTGCTCTTCGTTCAGCTAGTAAGTCCGAGGCACGTTCAATTGCAATAGTTTCTACTGAGTCACCGCCACGTAGCGATGCATTCGTTTCACCATCTGTGATGTAAATACCAAATCGGCCTTCACGCACAACCACTTCTTTGCCAGTCGATGGATCAGTACCAACAACTTTCAACGGCCCAGCTGCTTGTCCTCGACCGCGTCGAACTTTAGGTTGTGCAAATAAAGCAAGTACTTCTTCCATCGTGCAAGTGAAAATAGATTCTTCACTTGGTAAAGTTCTGGAATCTTTACCCTTTAATAAATACGGACCGTACCGACCATTTTGCGAAGTAATTGGCTCGCCACTTTCTGGATCAATACCAACTTCACGGGGCAGACTAAACATCTTTAAAGCGTCATCAAGTGTCACTTCTTCAACATTCATCGTCGAGAAAAGTGATGCAGTTCTTGGCTTCGCGGACTTCTTTGCATCCTCAGGTAATACCTGAGTGAAATACGGGCCATATCGACCAATTTTTGCCAAGATAGTCATTCCAGTTTCTGGATCAACACCAAGTTCACGCTCACCTGAAGGTGCATTGAATAACTCTTCAGCTTTTTCTGCATTCATTTCATCGGGAGCTAAATCAGATGGAATGTTTGCCCGCTGCAAAGTTTCATCTTTTCCACGTTCTAAATAAGGTCCATATTTACCAACGCGAACAAAGCCTTCATGGCCTTCAATTGGAATAGTCGCCATAGCTCTGGC
Source organism: uncultured Actinomycetes bacterium (assembly GCA_903951185.1). Taxonomy (GTDB): domain Bacteria; phylum Actinomycetota; class Actinomycetes; order S36-B12; family UBA5976; genus UBA5976. The sequence continues at coordinate 15,462 of CAJBBC010000037.1, read as the reverse complement.
ATCGATGTCACCATAAACAGCAACTAAAGGCGCCAAACCAGGAAAAATAGTTCCCTTGTCATTTTCACCAAAATAGAAACGAGTTAATACTTGTAATCGATCAGTTTCGCCGCGTGCTACTTGGTCGAGTACTTCTTCAAGCGACGCCGTGAAATCGTAATCAACTAATGCGCCAAAATTCTCTTCCATTAACCGAACAACAGTAAACGCCAAGAAATGTGGAACAAGTGCGCTTCCCTTTTTCCAGATATATCCCTGGTCAATTATTCGACCAATAATTGATGCATAAGTTGACGGACGACCGATACCTAGTTCTTCCAGTTTCTGTACCAAAGTAGCTTCGGTATATCTGGCTGGTGGGTTTGTATTGTGTCCACTCGGTTCAAGATTTACGGCAGTTACGGGATCGCCAACTTTCAGTAACGGAAGTCGACGACTTTCTTCTTTACCTTCGACATCTTCATCGGCGTCATCATAGGCAGCTAAGTGGCCACGGAAAGTTATTACAGTTCCGCTAACCGAAAATTCAGCATCTTTTTTATCTGAACTAATGCCGCCAATTCGCATCGTTGCGGTAGTTCCTCTGGCATCAGCCATTTGACTAGCAACTGTGCGTTTCCAAATTAAGTCATAGAGAGCGAACTCGTCATTAATTAACTCGCCGGCAACTTCTGCTGGTGTACGAAATACGTCGCCAGCCGGGCGGATTGCTTCGTGAGCTTCTTGAGCATTCTTAACTTTGCGATCGTAACGACGTGGTACTTCAGATACATGGTCTTGTCCATAAAGTTGCGCCGCTTGTTTACGAGCTGCATTAAGTGCAGTATCCGAAAGTGTTGTGCTGTCTGTACGCATATAAGTTATGTAGCCGCGTTCATACAAACCTTGCGCAACACGCATTGTACGTTGCGCACCCCACTTCAATCGACCTGATGCTGCTTGTTGCAATGTGGAAGTCATGAATGGAGCTTTTGGTCGATTGGTGTAACCCTTTTCATCAACTTTGCGCACTTCAAATTTTGTTGCAGCTAAATTTTCAGCTAACGAACGTGCGGATGCTTCATCAAGATGAACTACATCGCCTTTAGTTGTTAACTGAGCTAGCGAATCAAAATCTTTTCCAGTTGCTACCCGTTGGCCATCAACTTGAACTAAATTGGCGGTAAAAGTACCCGGATCAAATATTGCTTCAATATCCCAATAAGAAGCGCTCTTAAATGCAATACGTTCACGTTCACGTTCAACGATTAAACGAGTCGCTACTGATTGAACACGGCCAGCTGATAGTCGGGCCTGAACTTTACGCCAAAGTACGGGTGAAACTTCAAAGCCATAAAGTCGGTCAATTAAACGCCGGGTTTCTTGGGCATCAACAAGTTGCATATCTATATCGCGAGTTGTCTCAACTGCATGCGCGATTGCTTCGGCGGTAATTTCATGGAAAACCATTCGCTTTACCGGAACTTTAGGGCGAAGTATTTCCATTAAATGCCAGGCGATAGCTTCACCTTCGCGGTCCTCGTCAGTTGCTAAATAGAGTTCATCAGCATCTGCAAGTTTTCGCTTTAATTCTGCGACTTTATCTTTCTTCTTGGAACTAATCACATAGTAAGGAGTGAAATCATCAGCTACATCAATAGCCATTCGACCCCAGGGCTGCTTTTTAATTTCTGCCGGCACATCTACGGCACGTTCTGGTAGATCACGAACGTGACCTACTGATGCCTCAACGTCATATCCGGCGCCTAAAAATTTTTGAATTGTTTTAGCTTTTGCTGGTGACTCAACAATTACCAATCGGTGTGGAGTAGACAAGCGCTAACCTTTCGCAATGACGGTCGGCTCTAATTTGTTGTACTCACAACGAGTACGGTGGTTTTTCAACCGTCCCGAGTAACTTTGCCTTATTAATAGGTATGCCTGTCAAATAATCTATTTTTCGAGCGAGTCGCAATTACCTGAAATTTGGCATTAAACCCATTGTTTACAAGCCAAAAGCCCGATCCGAAGACCGGGCTTTTGGATTTTGGAACTTTTCGGGTTTCCCCGATTTGTGGACCAGTTTTTAGTGGACTAATTCTTAGTGAACTAGTGCCTCTTCGCCAACTGCAATCGGTCGACGCTTAGAAATAATTACTGCAACAACAATTACAGCGGTTGCAGCTAGCGAAATTGCTAGTCGAATACCGTCTTTGCCATCAAGTGCCAAAGTTACAACGGCTGGCGCAATAAGTAATGCCACCAAGTTCATAACTTTAATTAATGGGTTAATCGCTGGACCAGCAGTGTCTTTGAACGGATCGCCAACAGTGTCGCCGATAACAGTTGCACTATGTGCTTCTGAACCTTTGCCACCGTAGTGTCCATCTTCAACAAACTTCTTCGCGTTATCCCAAGCTCCACCTGAGTTGGATAGGAATACGGCCATCAAAGTACCAGTTGCAATAGTTCCGGCAAGGAAGGAGCCGAGTGCGCCAATACCTAATCCAAAACCAACAGCAATTGGAGTCAGTACTGCAAGTAAGCCCGGAGTGGCTAATTCACGAAGTGAATCGCGGGTAACAATGTCAACCACTTTGCCGTATTCCGGAAGTTCAGTACCTTTCATGATTCCTGGATGTTCACGGAATTGACGGCGCACTTCAAAGATCACTGCGCCAGCTGCTCGAGATACTGCATTAATTGCCAAGCCACTGAACATGAATACAACAGAGGCACCAATTAATAATCCAAGTAAGTTACGTGGATTAGCAACATCTAGTACACCTAAATATTCTGGATCGGTTGCATTACGTGCTGCAGTTGTAACTGCATCGCGGAATGAACCAAATAATGCGGTAGCAGCTAATACTGCAGTTGCAATCGCAATACCTTTGGTAATTGCTTTTGTGGTATTTCCAACTGCGTCTAAGTTCGTTAGAACTTGTGCGCCAGCGCCATGTACATCGCCAGACATTTCAGCAATACCTTGTGCGTTGTCAGCAACTGGACCGAAAGTATCCATCGAAACAATTACGCCAACTGTAGTCAACAAGCCAGTTCCAGCTAATGCAATTGCAAATAGACCGAGGATTACCGAACCTGCACCAAGTAGGTATGCAGCAAATACTGCGCCACCGATAAGTAATGCAGAGTAAACCGCAGATTCAAGACCTAGTGAAATACCGGAAAGGATTACGGTCGCAGGACCTGTTAATGATGACTTAGAAACATCATCAACTGGTTTGCGGTTAGTTTCAGTGAAGTAACCAGTTAACTGCTGAATAGCTGCAGCTAGCACGATACCTATTAATACTGCGCCAATAGCTAGGAAGCGAGGGTTAACTGTTACACCTTCAGGTAATCCAAAAGTTGTATCGGCAACGCTAGTTAACTCACCAAGTGTTGCTGGCAAGAAACGGTAGGAAGCAATCGACACAAGTACAGCTGAAATAGCCGCTGATAGGAAGAAGCCGCGGTTAATTGCGCTCATTCCGGAACGGTCATTTGCCCGAGGTGCCACCGCAAAAATACCAACGACTGCAGTTAAGACACCAATGGCTGGAACAACAAGTGGGAATACTAAACCGATTTCTCCAAAAGCAGCTTTACCAAGAATTAGAGCAGCTACTAACGTAACTGCATAAGACTCGAATAAGTCAGCAGCCATACCAGCGCAGTCGCCAACGTTATCGCCGACGTTATCTGCAATTGTTGCTGCGTTACGTGGATCATCTTCTGGAATACCTTGTTCAACTTTGCCAACTAAGTCAGCACCGACGTCAGCAGCTTTTGTAAAGATACCGCCGCCAACGCGCATGAACATTGCTAATAACGCAGCACCGAATCCAAAGCCTTCGAGAACTTTTGGTGCATCACCTTTATATGCAAGTACAACAATCGCTGCACCGAATAAACCTAGACCAACTGTGAACATGCCGGCCACACCACCAGTGCGGAAAGCAATTCGCATAGCTTCTTTTTCTCCACTGGCGTTTGCAGCCGCAGCTACCCGAACGTTACCGCGAACTGCTAACCACATACCCATGTAGCCAGTTGTTGCAGAAAACACTGCACCAACTAGGAAGAAAACTGAACGGCCAATTTTTTCGCTCGTTGAGTCGGCAGGTAGCGCGAACAGAACGAAGAAAACTAAAACTGCAAACACAGCAAGAGTGCGGAACTGGCGGCTTAAATAAGCTGCTGCTCCCTCTTGAATTGCTTGGGCAATTTTCTTCATACTTTCAGTACCTTCATCGGCAGCTAGTACATCGCGTACTAGAAAAGCTGCAACGCCAAGAGCAGCAAGTGCAATGGCAGCTACGACGACAACGGTTGTGTAATTTGAGCCAGCCAGGGCGACTTCCTGGGCGGCAACATGTGCGAATGCAAACATGAATCTCCTCATTCAGTAGTTTCTACTGAGTCATGCGAAAAATCTTATGAGATAGATCGCGCAAGGTGCCGTAAGGATCGACTTATTTTCGAATATCGAAAAAAATCGTTAGTTTGCAGCCAATTCAGCGAAGAGGGCAATTGCCGCTTCCTTATCCCAAATGATTGACGAACCGGCTGCTGTATTTGCATCCACATTAGAAATTGGAACGGTGGCTATCTTCCCTTGGCCAGAAGAAATACCTTTCATCGCTAACCCAAGGCGGGCGACATCTCGAATGCCATCACCTTTACCAAGGATCACCGAATCTGTGCCAGCTTTTGAAGTTCGGTACATCGCAATTGGATTTAAAATTGTTGTTACTTTAGAAACTTTTTTCATTACAGCTGCTAAATATTGTTGCTGTCGTTCGATTCGGCCGATATCTCCTTTTGGATCTGCGTAACGCATTCGGACATACGCAAGTGCCGTTACGCCATCTAATTCTTGGCAGCCAGCTTTAACATGCAAATTAGATTTCTCGTCATCGTAATCCTGCGGCACACAAACATCGATTCCGCCGATTGCGTCAGTTAAATCTCGAATGCCGCGGAAACCAACTTCCATGTAGTGATCTATGCGCAAGCCAGTATTAAATTCAACTGTCGAAACAAGAAGTGGTGCACCACCTTGGGAGTATGCCGCATTTAATTTATTTCTAGTTTGACCTTGTGCGACTCCATCAAGATCAGTGTGTTCTGGAATATACACAAATGAATCGCGCGGCAAACTTACTAAAGTTGTGCCATCACTTCCTAAGTGCACCAACATAATGGTGTCGGTACGCTGTGCGCCTTCATCTTGACCGGTATGAAGTTGTTGTTGCTCTTCAATGGAAAGTCCTTCACGGCTATCTGAACCAACTAAAAGCCAATTTGTACCAGCAGTATCTTCTACTTGCACGGCTGGGGTTGCCTGGATTTTATCGAGCGATAATCCGGTTTTAATCCCTAACAAAAGGAAGAAAACAATATAAAAAATAACAATTCGTTTTGCGATTAAAGTGGCTCGAGCTGCAGGACTTTCACTCTTTTTATTTTCACCGATTAATCGTTTTATTGCTGGTGGTAATTTAAGTTCAGAAAGTTTAAGTCTTTCGTCAGCTTTAGATTTATTTAAATCTCTTGCCTTCGGCAGCTCAATTTCAGGCGCGGCTGGTTTTACTTCCGAAAATTGCGGAACTTGGGCAGGCGTTACGAAACTTTCTTGTGGTGTGGGTACAACTGTTGAGTTGGCTTCATCGGTGCCATAAATGCGACCATTTTGATCGCGACGATATACCGAGGATTCCACCTGTTAATTCTGACTTATTTAGTTAGGTTATTGAGGTATTGGTGCGTTCGAATTGGGCAATAACAATGTTGAACCCGTAATCTATGAAGTCTGATGAGTAATAAATACGCCTACCTCGGCCCAGTTGGAACGTTTACTGAAACTGCCCTAATTGCGCTAACTGCGGGCGAAGATATCGAACGTACTCCAGCTATTTCAGTGCAAGCAGCCTTAAAACAAGTTCGATCAGGTGAAGTTAATGGCGCTTTAGTGCCAATTGAAAACAGTGTCGAGGGTTCTGTTTCTGGAACAGTGGATGAACTAAGTCACGGCGAGTTACTGCAAATTGTCGATGAAGTTGCAATTCCAGTGGAATTCTCATTACTTGTTCGACCAGGGACAAAACTCAGTGACATTAAGAAAGTAGCAACACATCCACATGCACAAGCGCAATGTCGCGAGTGGTTAGCGAAAAACTTGCCAGGTATTCCAGTGCTTCCAGCTATGTCAACTGCTGCAGCAGCAGCTGATCTTAATTCGCAAGCTAATTACGATGCAGCAATTGCATCAGCTTCAGCGGCGCCTCATTATGGACTTGTTTCACTGGCGGATGGAATTGGGGATAAAGATGCTGCCTGGACCAGATTCGTGCTTGTTAAAAAACCTGGACATTTAAACAAAGCCACCGGACACGATAAAACAACTTTGGCTTTATTTATTAAGGCTGATCGTCCCGGAGCTTTACTTGAGATTTTAACTGAATTTGCAAAGCATTCAGTTAACTTAACTCGACTCGAATCGCGCCCAACTAAAAAACAACTTGGTGACTACTTTTTTTCGTTGGATGCTGAAGGTCACATTGATGATGAAAAAGTCGGTAATGCGCTAAAAGCTTTACACCGTACTTGTTCAGACGTGAAGTTTTTAGGGTCATATCCAAGACATGAAGAACATGGCGTCATGGTTGATGCAACGATTACCCCACAAGTTGAAGTAGATCCTGAATTGTGGCTAGCAAACCTTAGAAAAAGAAATATTTAATTATTTAAGACATGATCAACTAGATGGGCAAAAGCATGTTCATCATTAGTTGGTAAATGTAAATCTGCAACTTCTTTTACTCGCTCATGTGCATTCGCTACTGCAGCGCCAAGTCCAGCCCATTGAATCATCGGAATGTCATTTGGCATATCCCCTATTGCTACAACTTGTGCTTGGGTAAAGCCGCGGTCTTTTGCAACGCGAGCTAATCCAGTTCCTTTATTAACACCTAACAAACTCATTTCAATTAGCACATCGTGTATGTCGGAGTGTGTGATATCAACAATGCCATTAAGGGCGGCGTCAGCTGCCGCTAAAAATGAATCTGCGTCATGAACTGCTTGCTCACTTGGTCGAGCTAAAAACTTCACAACAATTTCAGTGTCGAACATTTCTTCAACTGAAACTTTCGGTGGTGGGGTTTTGGTTTCCCAGCGTGGCCGATAATTTTGATCCGTTAGAAATTCAGTGGAGGTGCGAGCTAACTCCACCGCAAAAGAAATATTCGGATCTATTTCGCGAAGGCGTTCGGCTGCTAATAATCCGATATTGCCACTCATTAAATCGGCATGCACTATTTCATTGGTGGTTAAATCAAAGTGGACTGCGCCATTAGCGCACAAAACTAAACCGCGGTAACCAGTCATTTCGGCAATTTCAGACATCCATCTGGTTGGCCGGCCGGTAACAAATATAAGGTCAAGACCCTCAGCTAGGACTTTTTGAATTGCTGCTTGATTTTCAAGGGAAACTGTCCCTTGGGATTGCAAGAGAGTGCCATCTAAATCACTGGCTATAAACCTGGTCACGATTTGATTTCCCCACTTATCAAGTTGGCAAAAACTCGCTAGAGTTCAAATTCAAGTACTAACTTAAGCACCCTACTTTAAAGGAGCAGTATGGCCAGCATCAGCGACGAAGTTCGCACCCATAAATACACGCTGACTGAAGATGAGATGCCAACCCAGTGGTACAACATTGTGCCTGATTTGCCTGCTCCACCACCGCCGGCACTTCATCCAGGTACACATCAACCGGCTGGACCTGAAGATTTTGCGCCATTGTTTCCAATGGAACTAATTATGCAAGAAGTAAGTCAGGAACGTTATATCGATATCCCTGGCGGAGTTTTAGATGTTTATCGCCAGTGGAGACCATCCCCACTATTCCGTGCACATCGACTTGAAGCTGCGCTTGGTACACCTGCAAAAATTTATTACAAATACGAAGGTGTTTCACCAGCTGGTTCACATAAACCAAATACTGCAGTTCCACAGGCGTACTACAACGCAAAAGATGGGATTAAGCGTTTAACAACTGAAACCGGTGCTGGCCAATGGGGTACAGCATTAGCGTTTGCTTGTGCGCTTTACGACATGGAATGTGAAATTTTCCAGGTTGGTGCTTCGTACGACAAGAAGCCATACCGACGCTTAATGATTGAAGCATTCGGTGGCAAAGTACATCGCTCGCCATCGAATTTAACGGAAGCAGGTCGCACACTTGGGGCCGATCCAAAAAATCAAAGCGGTTCGTTGGGTATTGCAATTTCCGAAGCTGTTGAACAGGCCGTTAAAGATCCAGAAACTCGTTACGCCTTAGGTTCTGTGCTAAATCACGTTTTAATGCATCAGACAATCATTGGTGAAGAGGCTCTTTTGCAATTAGCAAAAGCCGGCGATACACCAGACTTAATTGTTGGTTGTACTGGTGGAGGTTCAAACTTTGGCGGACTTTCATTCCCGTTCCTTCGCGAAAAAATGGCTGGCAAAATGAATCCGCGAATTCTTGCGGCTGAACCTGCCTCTTGCCCTTCACTAACTCGTGGTGTTTATGCTTACGACTTCGGAGACACGGCCGGAATGACACCGCTGATGAAAATGCACACACTTGGCAAGGACTTTATTCCTGATCCAATTCACGCAGGTGGATTGCGTTATCACGGAATGGCTCCGCTAATTTCACATATCTATGAACTTGGTTTGATGGATGCAGAGGCAGTGCCGCAAACCGAATGTTTCAAAGCTGCAGTGTTATTCGCGCGGACTGAAGGTATCGTGCCAGCGCCAGAACCTACGCACGCAATTGCATTAGCAATTCGTGAAGCCGAAAAAGCTAAAGAGACTGGTGAAGAAACTGTAATTCTTACTGCACTTTGTGGACACGGTCATTTCGATTTAACAGCTTACGACGAATACTTAAGCGGAAATATGAAAGATGAAGTTGTATCCGATGAACGATTTGCAGCTGCTTTAGCTAACTTGCCAACCGTAAATTAAGTTAAATAATAAAAAAGCCCCCGAATTAACGGGGGCTTTTTTATTTTAAGTTGAAGTGAGTAGCACCACCAAGAAAAGGTTGTAGTGCTGCCGGCACACGGACAGAGCCATCTGCTTGTTGGTGATTTTCAAATAGCGCAACAATTGTTCGAGTGATCGCACATAAAGTTCCATTTAATGTGGCGATTGGTTCGATACCTTCATTACTCTTGGCACGAATTCGCAAACGACGTGATTGGAATGTTGTGCAGTTTGAAGTTGAAGTTACTTCGCGGTAACGCTCTTGAGAAGGAACCCATGCTTCACAATCAAATTTACGAGCAGCACTTGATCCAAGGTCACCTGTGGCAACATCAATGACACGGTATGGAATTTCTAAAGCTTGCATAAACTCTTCTTCAAACGCAAGTAATCGCTCATGTTCGGCTTTTGCTTCGGTGACTGGGCAAAATGAAAACATTTCAACTTTGTCAAACCAATGCACTCGAAAAATTCCACGAGTGTCTTTGCCGTGGCTACCTGCTTCGCGCCGGTAACAGGGTGAAAAACCTACGTACCTTAACGGCAGAGATTTACTCTCTAAAATTTCATCCATGTGATACGCCGCAAGTGGAACTTCAGCAGTTCCTACTAAATACAAATCATCAGCTTCAAGTCGATAAACATTTTCAGCAGCTTGCCCTAGAAACCCAGTACCTTCCATGGCAGCTGGTTTAACTAAAGCAGGTGGAATCATTGGAGTAAAGCCATGTGTTTGTGCTTTAGTCATAGCTAATTGCACAAGTGCAAATTCAAGTAACGCACCTGGACCAGTTAAGTAATAAAACCGAGAGCCAGAAACTTTTGCACCACGCTCGATATCAATTGCGCCAATTAATTCGCCAATCTCGACGTGATCGCGAACAGTTATGCCCTCTTTAGCAAAATCTCGTTTAACCCCAACTTCACGCAAAACGGTGTAGTCATCTTCACCACCAACTGGAGCAGCTTCATCAACTACGTTACTTAAGCCCAGCACTAATTGATCAAGTTTTGTATCTGCTTCTCGAACGGCAGCCTCAGTTGATTTAACCTGTTCAGCAAGAACTTTCGTTTTTGAAAGCAAATCTTCTTTTTCAGCACCTTGAGATTTTGCTACCAGTGCGCCAAGAGATTTTTGCTCGGCCCGGACTGCTTCAAACTGGCCAACAGCTGTTCGTCGAATTACATCGGCGGCCAAAACTTCATCCACCAAGGTAGTTGATTCGCCACGAGCTTCCTGCGAGCGCTTGATGGCATCAGGGTTTTGGCGAATTTCGGCTAAATCGATCATGGCTTAAGGTTACCGAATTTGAGCCCAAGATCATTAATCAAAAGTTCTTTTAAATGATTTTCATAACGGGAGTTATACCTATAACATCGAATCTGCATATGTTGTCGAAGCTGTAATAGCAGAATCATGAGGCCACCTAATTGGACATGAACTGGTTGACTCCCAAAGCGCAGGCTCGCCCCGCTGGAGAAAAAGGTTGGGGAAGTTTTGCAGTTGAAAAGATTTCAGCCGGTGAAACTGTTGCAGGATTCGGTGGCTGGTGTGTCACTCGTGAAATGTTGGATGGACTTCCAGCCGAGCGTCAACACCGCGCACTTCAAGTAGATGAAAATTTATATTTAGTATCTCGAGATGAACGAGAAGCAGGCGACTGTTTAAACCACTCCTGCGATCCAAACTGCGGATTAATGGGCAGCACATTATTAGTTGCAATGCGCGACATCGAAATAGGCGATGAATTAAGTTTCGACTACGCCACTTGTGATGATTCTGATTACGATGAATTCACTTGTTCTTGCGGATCGACACTTTGTCGAGGTACCGTAACTGGACTCGACTGGAAATTAGCTGATTTACGTAAAAAGTACGATGGTTGGTTTTCCGCTTATTTAGCTAAAAAAATTAAATTAGAACTTAATTAATCAACCGGACGAACAACCACAATATCATCACCAAGTTTTAATACACCAATGTCGGTGTATAAAAATCGGTGTTCTTGTTTATCCCTAATTACACTCACAACTAATTCGCCAGTTTCAATTAAGTCACCAGGTTTTCTACCAACGTCTTTGGCTTCTACTTTTCGTTGGTGAACTTCTAGTCCTTCAGTTGGATCAAGTAAATCGCTGATAATCGCGCCGGCAAGTGGCGACAATGCTGTGTCAGCCAAAATATGTCCAGTTGATTCATCCGTATTAATTACGGTGTTGGCTCCTGATTGCCTAAATGTTTTATTGTGCACACCTTCGCGCACTGCCACAACAATATTTGATGCTGGATTTAGTCTGCGTGCAACCAAAGTAATTAACACTGCAGTGTCATCACTATCAACTGAAATAATTACTTGACTTGCTCTACTGATTTCAGCAGCTCGCATAGTTTCTTCTCGGCGAGCATCTCCGTGAACCACAACAACTTGCGAAGCAGCTAAGTCTTGATCAAAGTTATGCGATTCCTCAACAACAACTATCGCGGATGCTGGGACACCGCTGGCAAGTAATGTATTTACCGCCGATCGTCCTTTAACGCCGTAGCCGACGATAATATACTGTTCATTCACGGTTTTCCTCCAGCGTGCTTCACGGAATGCTTGTCGACTCCGTTTAGTTAAAACTTCAATAGTGGTACCCACAAATAATGCAATAAATGCAAAACGTAATGGCGTTAGAAGTATGAAGTTAATGAATCGGGCTTGCTCAGTAACTGGTGAAATGTCACCGTAGCCCGTAGTCGAAAGTGTTACGCCTGAGTAGTAAAGGCAATCTATCCAACTGAGGCCATCGCCATTTGAATCGCGGTAACCATCTCGGTCAACATAAACAATTAGTGCATTTAAAACTAGGAGTCCGACTGCGCCAAGAACTCGATAAGCAATGCCGTGCCATGGACTCTTCTTGTTTTCAGGAATTGAAACAGAAGCGCGGACAAATTCGTAAGCTCTTCGAGTCGATCTTGGTTCAGTCATTATTAACCAACGTTAGCAGATGTGACTGTTCCGTTTTCGACTTCAAGGTTGATTCGGTCTTCACGGAAATCAAAAGCTGTAGTAAATACTTCATTATCCCGTTTTGTAATTCGTGCTTTTAACCCAAGTGTTTCAATTTTTGAGATTGCATCAGTTACATCAGTACCAACAACTGCCGCAGCTATGTCTTGAGTACTGAGAACTGCAGTCGGATGAACTTGTTCGGCATCTACTGATTGTGGGTTTTTGGCATCTAGATGTGTGCTGTAACGATTAACTGCTTTAGCTAAATCTTGATCACGGATTTCAAGTGACCATCCAATTGGGATGACAATTAAAACCATCGCAATAATATGCATAACACTTAGACCTAAGCGAACAGTGAGGTCTACATTTGGCAAAGTTAGTGCTCCATAAAGTGATGCGATACCAACACCAAAACCGATTATTAGCCACCAAATTTTTGGACCAATAACAGATTTAGCTAATACTGTTGCACCAAAAGTTCCTAGTAAACCGGCAACAACTGTAGCGATAACAACTTGAATAGCAGTGGCGGTTACCAATTCGCTAGTTGCGGTGAACTTAGGAATCAAGAGATTCCAGTTAAATATTTCCTGACATAGATAGAGCCAGCTGTAATTTGTTAGGGCGGCCAACGCAGTTGCGCCAATACCGAAAGTCCAAATGCGCCAGGCTGGTGGGGTAACTTGACGAGATAGTTTCGCCATTGCACTTCCTCTATTCGAAGTTTGGTTTTCATCACGCGGCGGCGAGGGAGGGAGCCGTCGTTCGCGCTATTTGCGCAAACTCCTCCCAAATCCCAACGTCGTCGACTAACTTTTTTATTAATTCTCAAGTGTGAATTAATAAAAAAGCGGCGAGGGAGGGATTTGAACCCCCGGAGGTTTTACCCTCAGACGCTTTCAAGGCGCCCGCATTAGGCCGCTCTGCCACCTCGCCCGACTAGTAAATACACAAGTTTTGAGACTTGCGATTTAAATAGCCAAAGGCAAGATTACGCGAAAACTAATAGCTAAGGGAAATTCCCTTAGTCTTCACGCAATAACGGTCGAGTCAAGCAAGTGGGTCCGCCTTCGCCGCGGTTAATCACGCTGGCCGGATAAGTATGTACTTCAACTCCAGCATCTCGTAAACGCTGCGCTGTGATCGGATTACCATCTGGCATTACAACAACACCTGGTTTAATCGCTAAAACATTACAGGCCAGTGATAAATACTCTTCATCAGGAACGCTGACAGTTTTTATATTTCGATCTGCTAGTTCTTGAAGTAGCGTCACCGGAGCTTCTTTTTCATAAACAACAGCTAGGTTTTCTCGAACTGGTGAAATAACACTCATTAAATGTAAACAGAATTCTGGACCTAGGGCATGTGGCATATGGAAAGACACAAGATCAATTCCTTCTGCTGCAAAAATTCCGTGCAGTTGTTTTTCACCTTCCGCGTTAGTGCGATAAGTCCGACCAATACCAACGGTTTTTGAATCCAACCAAAACATGTCTCCCGCATCAGCAGTCGCCCCACCAGTTAGTACACCTACTGTTGGAATTCCAATTGCATTTAAATCTCCGGCCAATAGAGCCGGTTCTTTCATTCGAGCTTCTTTGGCACCTTGTAATTGGATCACACCACTAGGTATTACAAATACTGGATCATAAACAAACACCGCATCCGGTAAGCCTGGTGCTTCCGGTAAAACTTCAACATCGCATCCTAGCTGCTGCAGCAACTCAACAAAAATTTTATGGTCGCGCTCTAGGGCATCAAGATCTAAATCATTCGGAGCACCTAACCAATGTGCTGCGGCATAGTCTGCATCTCTGGTTGGGACTCGAACTGCAACGCGCTTAAGTGTGGCTACTGACGAACTAACTCCGAATTTTTTCATACTCAGCATCCTTCTCTAGCGTCTCGAAAATAACAAGTTCACTTAGTTAACTGGAATCGTTGCCGTGAATATAACGCCCTGATCTGGCAAATTATCAAATTCTGAAGTTAGGCAATTTTGTAAAACCATTTCAGTACCAAGACCAGGTTTGAAATCTTCATCAACGGGAATTCCGTTATTTTGCATGACAAGTTGAATAACATCACTTTGCAAATTAGTTACATCTATTCGACCTTCAGTCGCTTTTCCGTGTTTCACTGCATTTGTGACAAATTCACCGATCAAATCGATTAATACTTGATGGCAAATTGGATCTGCCAAAATTTGTTGGTGTGTTGAGTCTGGTATTTGCATTGAAATGTTAAAGATTCCATCCCATAGTTCGTTAAGTTTCTTTACCTCTTGATTTAAATCGGCTAAATCCGGAAACGAATACACAAGTTCGGCAGTGTCAGCAATTAATTCCGATATTGGTATTACGGCCACATTTGGAGCAACGCCTGCATTAACTTCATTCTTAAACTTTAAAGCTGAAGAAATTAACGCACCTTGAATATCTTTATGAATGATGTGCGCTAATTTTTGTTTTTGGTTCCAGAGTTGTGCGCCCAGTCGTGCTGCTGACCAAGAAAGCTCTTCATTTAATTTGGCTGTGTTTGCCAAAGTTTGCCTTCGAGCAACATCGGTTGCGGCGTACAGAGCTAAAAGCCAAAGAAGTGAAGATGCTACGGCGGCTAGATACAAATAGAAGCCAGGATCAAAATGCATACCTAGTTCTGCGGCAAAGTTTGGCGATAGCAGTGGGAAGAGCGCGACTGCCGAGTAAACCAACGTAATTAAGACGAAACGAACCAATAAATTACTTTTTTGAATTGCCGGCGCGAGGAGCTTCTTTGCGATTGCCAGAATTAAGTAAATCCAAACTATAAATACTGTGAGCGAAGCCAGACCTCTTACTGGATTGCCCGTGTCAAAAAGTGTTATGCCAAGAAGTTGCAAAATACCAATTATGGCTGTGGTACCTGGTTGAAATGGATTAGTGGTCGTGGCTAATGCAAAAATTTCGCTAGTTCGCCATCTCTTTATCTGCAAAGTTATTATGGATTGATCTAATTCAAATTTCTCGGAGAAAAGTTTGTGGCTAAGGGGGCGAACAACTTCTTCAGAAACACGAACTAATTCATCAACAATAAGTCTTGAATTCTTTTTTGAATTCTCTGGTTCAGCAATCACGGTATGTAGGGCTTGATTTACTGCATCGCGAATCGTATTTAAAATACTTTGTTTGTTTCTTTCGATATCTTCTTCCGTTACGGCTGAAGTCCTGCGAAGTTGATTTTCAACATTTTTTAATTCAGCTAAATTTGTTACGTATACGGCTCGATCGTTTAGAACAATCGAAAGCATGCCAAAAAACAGGAGTCCAGTAAAGCCTCCAGCAACTACCCGAAATCCCCAATCCATTTCTAAGACAAATCCTTGAATCAAGGCAATTTCACCAACATAAATTGCTCGAAGCATTTCAGTCGAAAAGAAAAGTGTTGCAAT
>CAJBBC010000036.1 GCA_903951185.1 uncultured Actinomycetes bacterium | reverse complement strand
TCAACATGGATGTAATCGCGCCGACCTGTCCCATCCGGTGTCGGATAGTCATTACCCCAGATATTTACTTTCTCTCGTTTTCCTACTGCAACTTGTGCAATGTAAGGGAAAAGATTATTTGGGGTACCTATCGGATCTTCGCCAATCTTTCCAGAAGCATGAGCACCAATTGGATTGAAATAGCGCAAAATAGCAAATCTAAATTCTGGATTTGTGCTTGCGGTTTCTTTGATAATTTCTTCAACACGTAGTTTAGTTTTGCCATAAAAACTCTGTGGACTGAGCGGAGTATTCTCATTGCACTTGGTATAACCAGGGTCACCATAAACAGTGGCAGATGAGGAAAATACGAGTTTATAAATCTTATATTTCAACATGATATTAATAAGAATTGAACTGCCAACTACGTTATTTAGTTCGTACTTCTCAGGGTCTCGCTCAGATTCACTGACTGACTTTAGGCCTGCAAAATGAAAAACAGAATCTATTTTGTGATCCGTGAAAATCTCAGACAGAATTTTTTCATCTTGGATATCACCCTCTAAAAAAACCACTTGGCTATTGGATATCTCATTAATGCGATCGATTACTTTCACACTCGAATTTGAAAGATTATCGAGTATCACTACTTCATAGCCTGAATTCAGTAATTGAATCACTGTGTGCGAACCAATGTATCCGGCCCCACCGGTGACTAGAACGGTACTTCGCACGCTCTTAACTTACACCACCGTGCTAAAAATCAATTATCTTTCAATCGGAAAGAATTTTGCCAATTCAATTTGATTTGGATCAGCCGAACTTTCATAATTTTTGTCAAATCTGAATACTTTATACTGGTGATTAAAACTTGATGGTGCTTGGATTTCCCAGTCAGAAGAGCTAGCAGCATTTAAATTAACCATTGTCCAAAAATATGAAAATGAATCCCCCCATTTTCCTTGAATTGCAGTCGCAAATTTAGAACAACCAGCTGAATCCCCACCCTGATATTCCTGTTGCCGCGAGTCGAAACAAACAACAGTTCTGTCGGGTGAAAGCTTAATCTCTGAGAGCAACTGGTGAGACCAAGTGGAGGAAGCACTAGGCGAACTTTGTAAAATCTTCATATATCCGAAAGGAGACCCAAACTGCACATATGAGTTGCTTGAAGGTCCAGAGGGTGGACCTAGATTGAATAACACTAAAAATGCGCAACCCACATAAGCTGCGGACGAAAGAATTGAATCAGAATTTCGAAGTAGCAGGAATCCAAGACCAGCTACTGTCAGAGGTAACGTTACCAAGGCAAGAAAGAGTCCCAGTTTATGTCCAGCATAAGCAACTGAGTTGGGTGGAGTAGTAATCGAAATACTAATTACTAAAACATATAAAGCTAACAACCCAAAGAAAATTGAATTTGTGACGACTGAATTAAATAAAATCTTGAAAGATTCAGTTCGACCAGAGACGTATACAGCAATAAATCCAACAAATAGTAAGATTTGAAAGCTGTTTGGAGAAAGTGTCCCACCTGGCATTGTTGCAAGAAAAGTAAATCGCTTCAACTCTTCATTGAAAACTACTTCGATTTCTTTCAGGTACAAGGTAAAAATAAATAAGGCGCCTGCAAAGATAGCTAAAGTCACTTTTAGAATATTGATTTGAAATTTAGTTTTCAAATTCCCAACAAGCAATTTTATGACAATAAGAGCCACGGCCAACCACATTGCAGGTGCTAGTGGATACCAAGCTTCAGATACCCCAATAACAAGGATAAGCACAATCAGTACTCTTAAGAATTCTGATGAGATAAATTTTATCTTTACTTCTGATTTAGGTAAAGAAACCAAGGCGAAGATAAGAAAGATAACCAGGCCAGATTGAATTGGTGGTAAATGGCCGAATACTGCAAAACTAGTCGAGGAGAGATAAACAGAAAACCCAGACATTGATGCAATTGCAAGACTTGCAAAGGTGCCAACTCTCAAGTTCTGAGAAATCCTGAAAATTAACATACACACGAGTAAAATTGCCATTGCCATGCAGACCATATAAATCCGCAGTAGCGTTGATAAATTATCTACAAACCCATAATTAGGTTCACCGTAGCTAATTAAACCGCGCATTACGAGCGAGATGAGACCTGTTGCTTGACCTGCACCTGAATTTAAGTTTGAAGAATAGACC
>CAJBBC010000035.1 GCA_903951185.1 uncultured Actinomycetes bacterium | reverse complement strand
TGAAGCAATGTACTTAATGATGAAGCACGCATTTGATCTTGGCTATCGCCGCTATGAATGGAAATGCAATGCACTTAATGCTCCGTCGATAAGTGCAGCGATGCGTTTGGGGATGTCATTCGAAGGACTTTTCCGACAAGCCACGATGGTCAAAGGTCACAACCGAGACACAGCTTGGTTTGCCATTTTGGATCGCGATTGGCCGGTTGCGCGACAAGCTTTTGAAACCTGGTTAACGCCAGAAAACTTTGCGGCCGATGGCCAGCAAAAGCAGAGCCTTTCGAAATTAACCGCGCCAATTGTGGAATCCCGCTGGCCTAATTTAAACCTTGAGGTCAATTAACTAAGTGCCTTATCCAGGCGTAGCATAAGAACCAGTCGCGCTACCAAGGAGAAATAATGGCGTTTGAAGCAGATCCAAAACGTGGTCAAGAAGTTTTAAAACTAGATCGCGATCACGTATTCCATTCTTGGAGTGCGCAAGGTGCACTTAATCCAATGCTTATCCAAGGCGCTGAAGGTTCATACGTTTGGGATTACGATGGCAAACGCTATTTAGATTTTTCAAGTCAGTTAGTTAATACCAATGTTGGTCATCAACATCCAAAACTTGTTAAAGCCATTCAAGATCAGGCTGGCAAGTTAGCCACTATTGCACCGCAGCACGCAAATGATATGCGCGGCGAAGCAGCTAAGCGGATTGCTGATTTAGCACCGGATGGCATGAATAAAGTGTTCTTCACAAATGGTGGAGCTGACGCAATTGAGAATGCAATTCGCATGGCTCGTATACACACAAACAAACACAAGATTTTAAGTTTCTACCGCAGTTACCATGGCAATACAACTTCAGCGATTACCGCAACCGGTGATCCACGACGTTGGCCAAATGAATTTGCAATGGGTCACGTTCATTTCTTCGGTCCACATCTTTACCGCACAAGTTTTTGGTCTGAAACTCCAGAACAAGAATCGCAGCGCGCATTAGCTCACTTGGCTGAAGTAATTAAATACGAAGGTGCAAAAACTATTGGCGCAGTTTTAATTGAAACTGTTGTTGGTACAGCTGGAATTCTTGAGCCACCTCCGGGCTACCTTGAAGGTGTTCGCAAACTTTGTGACGAAAATGAAATTTTGTTAATCCTTGATGAAGTTATGGCTGGCTTTGGTCGAACAGGTGAATGGTTTGCATTTGATAATTACAAAGTAAAACCTGACCTTTTTGTTTTTGCTAAAGGTTCAAACAGTGGCTACGTTCCAGTTGGTGGCGTAGTTATTGATGACAAAATTGCAAAAACTTTTGACGAGCGAGTATTCCCTGGTGGCTTAACTTATTCAGGTCATCCGTTAGCTGCGGCATCAATTGTGGCCACTATTGACTTGATGAAAGAAGAAGGAATTGTCGAAAATGCCAAGAAAATTGGCAAAGACATTCTGGGCCCTGGTCTTCGCGAACTACAAGATCGCCACAAAGTAATTGGTGAAGTTCGCGGCCTTGGCACATTCTGGGCACTTGACTTAGTTAAGAACCGTGAAACAAAAGAAATGATTGCCCCTTACGGTGGCACTTCACCAGCGATGGCGGATTTAATCGCAGCATGTAAAAAGAATGGTTTACTTCCATTTGTTAACTACAACCGCTTACATGTTGTGCCACCTTGTAATGTTTCTGAAACTGAAGCTAAAGAAGGTCTAGCAATCCTTGATGAAGTATTTGCCTCAATCGGTAAGTACTACGAAGGATAAATAAACCATTAATTAAAGGCGTTGCGATTTATCGCAGCGCCTTTAATTGTTCATTTTAATTTCACAATGGACTATTAATCCAATAAACTTAGGAAAGTGCTAATCCTCGTTATCGGTCAAGGTGCGAGAGAACACGCAATCACCCAGACACTACTTAAAGATAAAAATGTTGAAGTAGTTTGTGCGCCAGGTAATCCCGGAATTGCAAAGATCGCACGCACTTCAACAGTTTCACCAAACGATGCAGATTCTGTACTGGCGTTAGCAAAAGAATTAACTGCGGATTTAATTGTGATCGGCCCAGAAGCTCCACTAGTTGCTGGCGTCGCTGATATTTTGCGAGCACATGGTTTTGCTGTATTTGGTCCGTCGAAATCAGCAGCAGAACTTGAAGGTAGTAAAGCATTTGCCAAAGAAGTTATGAAAGCCGCGGGCGTCCCCACTGCACAAGCTTTTCTTTGTGTGACCGTTGATGAAGCCGGTATTGCCCTAGATAAATTCGGCGCACCTTATGTAGTTAAAGATGATGGCTTAGCTTCGGGTAAAGGTGTTGTGGTTACTAGTGATCGCCAAGAAGCTTTGCAGCATGCAATGGCCTGTATTGATAGTCGCGATGGCGGCGCCGTTGTTATCGAAGAGTACTTAGCCGGACCAGAAGTAAGTCTGTTCGGGATCTCTGATGGTAAAACGATCGTGCCACTTACTCCAGCACAAGATTTCAAAAGAATTTTTGATAATGATCAAGGTCCAAATACTGGCGGGATGGGCGCGTACAGTCCATTGCCTTGGGCACCGGATGATTTAGTCGCCCAGGTTCAAAAAAATATTTTGCAACCAATG
Organism: uncultured Actinomycetes bacterium; assembly: GCA_903951185.1. Classification (GTDB taxonomy): domain Bacteria; phylum Actinomycetota; class Actinomycetes; order S36-B12; family UBA5976; genus UBA5976. The sequence goes on along the minus strand of CAJBBC010000035.1, from coordinate 10,581 downwards.
ATTGATGAAATGGCCAAACGTGGAACTCCATTTGTCGGTTTATTATTTGCTGGACTTGCGATAACTTCAAGCGGCGTAAAAGTTATTGAATTCAATGCCCGGTTTGGTGATCCAGAAACTCAAGTTGTCCTTGCCAGACTCAATTCTCCGCTAAGTGAAGTTTTGTATGCGGCAGCAACTGGAAAACTAGATACACAACCAATGTTGCAATGGAAAGACCAGTCGGCAGTAACTGTCGTGCAAGCTGCCCAGGGTTATCCAGATAATCCAGTTACTGGAGCAGCAATTTCTGGGATAGTTGAAGCAGAGCAACAAGGTGTGCTGGTTTACCATGCTGGCACAACTATGGATCATTTTGGAAATTACCTAGTTAATGGCGGTCGAGTTTTGAGTGTGACTGCACTTGGCTCAGATTTAGGCGATGCTCGTAGACGCGCGTATCAAGGTGTTGAGAGAATTAGTTTTACTGGTGAACAGCACCGAACAGATATCGCATTAGCCGCAGCACAAGGGGAGATTAAGGTTCCATGACAAAACCAAATATTCCAAATGTTTTAGCAGCGCGATATGCCTCAACCGGGATGAATAACATTTGGTCGCCAGAAAATAAAATCACCTCGGAGCGCCACCTTTGGGTTGCTGTACTTAAAGCGCAAAAAGATTTGGGTATCGATATCCCAGCCGATGCAATTGAAGCTTATGAAAAAGTACTTGGTGAAGTTGATCTCGAAAGTATTGCCAATCGCGAAAAAGTAACTCGGCACGATGTAAAAGCGCGAATCGAAGAATTTTGTGCACTAGCTGGTCATGAGCAAATACATAAAGGTATGACTAGTCGCGACTTAACTGAAAATGTTGAGCAACTTCAAATAGTTGAAGCCATGTATTTCATTCGGATTAAAGCAATTGCAACTGCAGCCAAGCTGGCCGAACTTGCAATTCGCTATACCGATGTTGCGCTGACTGGTCGCAGTCATAATGTGGCGGCCCAAACAACCACACTTGGCAAGCGGTTTGCCTCAGCTGCTGATGAATTGATGATCGCAATTGAACGTTTAGACGATTTGTTAACTCGCTACCCACTGCGCGGAATTAAAGGTCCAGTTGGCACAGCCCAAGATATGTTGGATCTTTTTAATGGCGATTCAAAGAAATTAGCTGAATTAGAAAACCGGGTGGCGAAACATCTAGGTTTCAAGAATGTTTTAACAAGCGTTGGCCAGGTTTATCCTCGCTCACTTGATTACGATGCAGTCACTGCATTAGTTCAATTAGCAAGCGGACCAAGTTCGATGGCAACAACTATTCGATTAATGGCCGGTAACGAATTAGTCACTGAAGGTTTCAAAGAAGGCCAAGTTGGCTCCAGCGCCATGCCACACAAAATGAATACACGTTCTTGTGAGCGAGTAAACGGGCTTGCCGTAATACTTCGCGGCTACGCATCAATGGTGGGCGAGTTATCCGGTAACCAGTGGAATGAAGGCGACGTATTTTGTTCAGTAGTTCGTCGAGTTGCGCTACCAGATGCATTTTTCGCACTTGATGGGTTATTTGAAACTTTCTTAACTGTGCTTGATGAGTTTGGCGCATTCCCAGCCGTAATTGAGCGCGAATTAGAGCGTTATTTACCGTTTTTAGCTACTACCAAAATTTTGATGGCTGCTGTTCGCCAAGGCGTTGGTCGCGAGGCGGCGCATGAAGTAATTAAAGAACATGCGGTCGCGGTCGCACTTGAAATGCGTGGAGCGAACGGTGGAGATGGAAAAGTACTATTAGAGCGCTTGGCTGCTGATGGCCGGTTAGGTTTAACACTTGATCAACTACAAAGCTTAATTTCAAAACCACTTGAATTTACTGGCGCAGCTCAAGATCAAGTTGCTGAAGTTGCGCGAAAAGTTTCAAAATTAGTAGCCAGTTCACCTGAAGCTGGAAATTATCGGCCGGAGCCAATTCTGTGACAATTAATCCAGTGGATTATCAATTAAGTTCTGACTACAAACATATTTACTCAGGAAAAGTTCGAGACCTTTTTGAATTCACCGATGGTCGCTTACTTTTTGTAGCTAGTGATCGCATTTCGGCTTTTGACTGGGTACTACCAAGCACCATTCCAGATAAAGGTCGAATTTTGACTGCAATGTCATTGTGGTGGTTTGAACAACTTGAAGATATTGTGCCCAACCATATTTTGTCAACGAATGTGCCTGATGTAGTGAAAGGGCGAGCAACATTTTGTGAAAACTTGGAGATGTTTCCAGTCGAATGTGTGGCCCGTGGTTACTTAGCTGGTTCAGGATTAGCGGACTACAAAGAATCTGGATCAATATGTGGTAACGGTTTACCACCTGGTTTAAAAGATGGATCGCTTTTACCTAAAACAATTTTCACACCCGCTACTAAAGCACCACTTGGCGATCATGATGAAAATGTAACTTTTGATGAAGTTATGGTTCGAATAGGGATGGAAGAAGCCCAACAACTTCGCCGCATTACGTTAGCGGCTTATGAACGAGCATTGAGTATTTCAAAATCTCGCGGAATTATTCTGGCGGATACAAAATTTGAATTTGGCCTTGGGTTAAAAGGTTTACATAAAGACAAAATTATTTTGGCGGACGAAGTAATAACTCCAGACTCATCCCGGTTTTGGCCAGCCGATCAGTGGAATCCAGGTCAGTCGCAACCTTCATTTGATAAACAATATGTTCGCGACTGGTTACTTTCACCTGAATCAGGTTGGGATAAAAATTCAGGCGAAGCACCACCAGCTCTACCTGATGTAGTAATTGAAAAAACTCGTGAACGCTATATCGAAGCTTTTGAACGTCTGACTGGTGAAAGTTTTAGTTAACTATTCATTCCAACGAGGGCTAGTGCTTTTTGGTGGATGAAGTTTCTCGCGAACTAAAACAATGCCAGGCTGTTTTAGTGAAAGCGCTTCACCTAAGTCTTCGACTGTAGTTTCAGTAAACGAAAGACCGAAAGCTTGGGCAAGTACTGCCCAGTCTGGTGAAACTAAATCAACTCCGCGTTCCGGATGACCCATCACAATTTGGTCGAAGCGAAGCATTCCGTAACCACCGTCATCGACTATTAATAAGGTATACGGTAATTTCTCTTGGACTATGGTGGCTAATTCACCAAGCGCAAAGGCCACACCACCATCGCCACAAACGGCAAGTGTGCGAACACCTGCTGCTGCTGGACCAATAGCTGCCGGCAAACCAAAACCTAAAGTTCCCCAGCCAACTGGATAAACCAAACGACGTGGCCGAGGTTGATCTGCATAAACACCAGTCCAGTAACCCGCAACTGCCATGTCACAAACTATTACGCCATCAGTTGGCCAATTTTCTTCAATTGCTCGAACTAGTGCAGTACCACGTTTTGATTTTTCGCCGGATTCAAGTCGACTGCGTACTGCATTGTTTAAGTTTTCGATATCAACCCAACTATTTTGCGGTTTTGTGTCTGCAATAAGTGCGCGCGAAACTTTATTAATATCGTTAGCCGTAATTACCGCATCAGCATTTACATTGCGCAATACAAAATCTGGATTTGCATCTACAACAACTATTTTTGCTGGCCATTTAACAGTCCAGTTTTTAGTGTTCATTCCATCTAGCTGACTACCGAAAACTACGAGTGCGTCGGCATCACCAAAAACTTCTTCAACTTCAGGTTCATGTATTGGCACCTTCACACTAAATGGTGATTGTGCTGCAATGCCGCGACCAGCGAATGAAGTAAGGATTGGTGCATTCCAATGCGCAGCTAATTCTGAAATACCCTCGGATCCTTCAGTCGCGCCGCCACCAGCCCAGATCACAATTTTCTTAACATTATTAAGCGCGGCAACTGTTGAAGCAGTATCAACTCCAATTACTTCTTGCCCAATTTCAACTTTAGGTATTTCGCCAGAAAAAGGTTGGCCAAGTACATCTGCTGGGATACCTAAGTAACCAGCACCGGCAGGTGCACGTAATAAATCGCGAATCATTTCAGCAGCGACCTCAACTGCAGTAATTCCATCTTCCACACTTACTGCCATAGCGACACCATGAAGTTTTTTTGCAAGCGGTGCAAAAAGTGCGGCTTGATCATCCATTTCATGGAGTAAACCACGCGAACCGTTTTTACCACGTTTTGAAATTGGAGCTTCAGAAGCAATTACGAATATTGGTGAACCAGAAATAGCAGCTTCGCCAAATGCCGCAACAGTATTGGCCGCACCGGGTCCAGTTGTGGTGAGTGCAACTGCAAGATTTCCAGTTGTGCGGGCTAACCCGTCTGCGGCATATGCGGCAGTCTGCTCATGTCGAACACCAACAATAGTTGGACGGTTTTGGCCGAGTGCATCCCAGAAAGCCAAATTGTGCACACCAGGTATACCAAATGTGACACGAATCCCACTCTGCCAAAGCAGGTCGAGGATAGCCCCGGCTACGGTTTGTTGATTTTTGGTGACAGACTGGGACATAAGAAATACTCTAGCGTTTTGAAAGAGGCCGACGTTGTCCACCTTCGTTTCTTTAAATCCAACTGATTTATCTGATGTTGTAACTGAAGTTCCAGCCGCAAAAGCATCTGACATTGTCGATGCAGCTCGCCGCGCTAAAGAAGCGCAAAAAGCTTGGGCGAAAATGCCTGCGCCAGCGCGTGGTCGAGTTATCGCTAATGCCGGCCGCCTTTTCGAAAAAAATAAAGACACACTTTCACGTTTAGTTACTCGTGAAATGGGAAAAGTTTTCCGCGAAGCTCAAGGTGACGTTCAAGAAGTTATCGATACTTGCGACTTCTTCCTCGGTGAAGGTCGTCGCCTTTACGGCCAAACTGTGCCGAGTGAGATGCCAAATAAGAATTTATTTACTTTCCGTAAGCCAGTTGGCACAACTTTAATTATTACGGCCGGTAACTTCCCAGCAGCTGTGCCGTCTTGGTACATCATTCCGGCACTACTAACCGGTAATTCAGTTGTTTGGAAGCCATCGGAGTACACCCCGGCAATTTCAAAAGCAATGACAGATATATTTCACGCAGCCGGTGTGCCAAAAGATCTGTTAATTACCCTTATTGCAGACGGTAAAGAGACTTTCAAGGGAATGGAACAAGCTCTTGAGCAAGGTCTGATTAATAAAGTCGGCTTCACTGGGTCAACTGAAGTTGGTCGCTTGATTGGATCCAAAGTTGGTGAATACATTCAAAGTCCGCTACTTGAACTAGGTGGCAAGAACCCGATGGTAGTTATGCCTGATGCAAATCTTGAATTAGTTCTTGATGGCGCTACATTTGCTGGTTTTGGAACTGCGGGTCAACGCTGTACTTCACTGGGCACAATGTGGCTACACGAAGATATTTACGATCGTTTCTTAGCTGCCTACGCATCCCGAATTGAGAACGAAAAAGTTGGCGATCCAATGCAAGACGTTTTGTTCGGCCCAATGATCGGCGAAAAGTACGCGGATTCACACGAACATAATTTAAAGATGATTGCAGGTCACCATCAAGTTCACGGCTCAACTGGTGTTGGACGGATTACTGCATCGAACCCACGTAACGGTTTCGTTGGTGATCCAGATAAAGGTGTTTTCGTACATCCAACTATCGTTTCGGGAATTAAAGCCGGCGATGAGCTTTACTACACCGAAACTTTCGGACCACTTGTCGGAGTTGGCAAGTTTAAAACTTTAGATGAAGCAATTGAACTTTCTAATGGCCATGGCTTTGGACTTTCAAGTGCAATTTACACAAGTGATCCAAATTCAGTTTGGCTTTACCGCGAAGGTGTTTCAGCTGGAATGGTTTCGATTAATAACTCAACTTCTGGTGCTGAAGCACATTTACCGTTTGGTGGAAACGGAAACAGCGGTAATGGCTCACGTCAAAGTGGTATTTGGGTTCTTGACCAATTCACTAGCTGGCAATCAATGAACTGGGATTGGTCTGGAAAACTTCAGAAAGCTCAAATCGATAATGAAGAAGTTCCGCACAACCCAGATTTCACAATCTAAGGTTTAACTTCGATGGCTAATCTTCCAGAACAAGTTGATGTTGTTGTAGTTGGCGGTGGCGTCATGGGTGCTTCTGCTGCATTTCATTTAGCCGAAGCTGGCGTAAGTGTTTTGCTAGTTGAAAAAAGTGAATTCGCGAGCGGATCAACTTCAAAAGCAGCCGGTGGCGTTCGAGCTAATTTTTCAGATGAACTGAATATTCAAATGGGTGCGCGATCCCTAGATTTATTAGCTGATTTCAATAACCGCCCAGGTCAAGAAATTGATTTACATCGTCCGGGATACATGTTTGCATTAACTAATGCCGAAGATGTAGCAACTTTCGAAAGATCAACTGAACTACATCATCAATTCGGTGTTGAATCGCGAATGCTAACTCCACAGGAAGCGCAAAAACTTAGCCCACTATTAAATGTGGATGATATTTTGGCGGCTTCATTCACCCCGAATGATGGGCACTGTACGCCTGAAGCAGTGGTGATGGGCTATGTTTCCGGTGCGCGACGTCATGGTGCGATTGCGCTGAATAATGTTGAAGCTACTGGGATCACAGTTAATGGCGGCGAAATCGTTAGCGTTTCAACATCTCTAGGTGAAGTTAAAACCAGCACGGTTATTAACTGTGCTGGAGCCTGGTCACCACAAATTGGGTCTCATGTGGGCTTAGAGCTACCAGTAACGCCATACCGACGCGAACTACTTATCACTGAGCCACTTGGGGCTGAGTTTGCAGATTTGCCAGCTAGTATGCCGATGACCATTGATTATTCAACTTCGCTTTACTGGCACCGCGAAGGTAAAGGCCTGCTTATGGGCTTTTCAGATAAAACGGTTGGACCAGGTTTTGATTTCAGTCGTGACCCGAAGTTCCCAGAAAAACTTGGTGAGCTTGCCTATGAACGCGCACCTCGGCTGTTAGATGTTGGCGTTGGCTCGGGTTGGTCAGGACTTTACGAAGTAACACCAGATCACAACGCGTTACTTGGTGAGTGGAAAGGTGTTTCACGCTTTTTATATGCAACCGGATTTAGTGGACACGGTTTCTTAGAAGGTCCAGCAATTGGTGAAATCTTGCGCGACCTTTACTTAGGTAAAACTCCATTTGTAGATATCAGTCCGCTAAATGTTGATCGTTTTTCAAATGGCGGCGAACTTCGGCCAGAAAAGAATATTGTTTAGTGGCACAACTACCTAGTTGGCTGAAACCTTCAAAAACCGTACCGCAGGCACCTTGGAGTGCGGGTGAATCAAATTGGAAAGCAAAACCAAAAACGTATGGAATGCTACTTCTTGGTCTTTGGATTTTTGGCACCGGTGAAGCAGCTTTAGTTGCAACCAGTGCAGGTCAGTCGCCATGGACTGTTTTTTCTGAAGGTGTGTCACTTAAAACCGGCTTAAGTATTGGCTGGGCAACGTTTTTTATCTCTATCGTAGTATTGCTTTTTTGGATACCACTACATCGTAAACCCGGCGTCGGTACATTACTTAATGTAGTTTTTATCGCAATGTCGCTTGAAGTAATGATTCCATTTTTTCCAAATCCAACCGAGCCAGCGCTTCAATTAACGCAAATTCTAATCGGCATTTTTATCGTTGGTTTGGGATCGGCTATTTACATCCCATGCCATTTAGGTCCTGGACCACGTGATGGCTTGATGACCGGGTTACATTACAAAACTGGCAAACCAGTTGCTCGAATTCGATTAACGCTAGAAGCGATTGTGTTAACAGTTGGCTGGCTACTTGGCGGCACTGTAGGAATCGGCACCTTATTATTCGCTTTATTAATCGGTTACAGTGTGGCTTTTTGGTTTGGGGTAACTGCCCGCTTTAATACTTGGTACCAGCTAAAAACTAGCTAGGCACTATCGTTTCGATATTTTCAATTTCTGGTTGCTTAGAAATTCTCGCCAATTCAGCGATATAAACACCCGTTAACATTGCCATTCCACCAAATATTTGAATCGCATTTAGCGATTCGCCCAACACAATCCAAGCCACAATAAATGCAATTAGCGGTTCAATCATGCCCATTAAGCTGGCGCCGGCAGCCCCTAAATGTTTAATCGCCATAACTACTAATACGAACGGCACAACTGTGCCACCGATAATCATGTAGGAAATCAATATCCAAAGTGGGGTGGTTGTTGCACTATTTACAAACGGCTCAACGGTTACAGATAATTTCTCCCACGGAAAAGTATTCCAAGGAAGCACAAGTGCCCAGAAAACCGATGCAAAAAGAAAACCCCACATAATTAACGAAACAGCATCTCGAGTTTTGCTCGCTGATTCCCCCAGTAAGTAATAAAAAATTAAGGAAACTGTCGCACCCATCGCAAACATTAAGCCCAGCGCATCAAGGGTAAAACCTTTCCAAACTTGAGCAACTAAAGCTAATCCAGCTAATGCCAAACCCAAACCCAACCAAACAGTTGAGCGCACATGTTGTTTACGACCGTAGCGTACCCAAAGCACAATGTAGATAGGTGCTGTGAATTCAATTAAGAGCGCGATTCCGATTGGAATGCGACTAATCGATTCAAAGTAAGCCCATTGCGTCAAAGTGATACCACCAAGGGCATAGATAATTAAGATCGGGATTTCTTTTTTAGTTAACTTAAAAGCTTTTCGGTTTGTAAGTGCGACAACTAAAATCAAAATAAGGAATGATGCAGTGGTTCTCAGTTGTGATACTCGAGCCGCATCACCAACACTAAGTAAAATAATTTTGCTAACTGTTCCATTGAAGCCCCAAAGTGTGGCTGCCGCCAAATAGAGCAGGTAACCTGTCGCCGCTAATTTAATGGTCGACTTGGGCACCGAAACTCGCTCTCTATGTCGCTCGAAAGCGAACTCTCATTATTACTTCGTAACTTAAGGACTTTGAAAAGTTATTTAGCTTGGCCCTTAAGTAATAGATCTATTGTGCTGGCTGACTCTATATATAGGTAAACCTGGGTTTAAAATCACCATTAATGCCTCAGTTGCTAAGGAATATGGGCCCAAATTCAGCTAACTAATCCATATTTCTTGGAATCTTAAAAGAATTCACTTTCTGTTCACCTGACTGTAGGCGTGTGTTTCCCTTAGTTCCATACCTTTCAAGAGACGAGAAGTCATAGGAAAGGAAGGCAAATGCCTACTACTAAGTGGAAAATGGCAGCTATCGCACTACCAGCTGCATTAATCCTGGCCGCATGTGGCGGTACAAATGAAGGTTCAGCTGACGAGACAACTGAAGTTGCCGCAACTGAAATTCGCATCGATGGTTCTTCTACAGTTGCGCCACTTGCTGCAGCTGCTGGCGAACTTTTCAAAGCTGAAAATGCTTCAGTAAACGTTTCAGTTGGAACTTCAGGCACCGGTGGTGGCTTTAAGAAGTTCTGTGCTGGCGAAACTGATATCTCAAATGCTTCCCGCGCAATCAAAGATGAAGAAGCAGCTGAATGTGCTGCTGCTGGCATCGAGTTCACTGAAATCATCGTTGCTAACGACGCACTAACTGTTGTAGTTAGCAAAGAAAACGATTGGGCAAAATGTCTAACCGTTGACGAACTAAAGAAAATGTGGGAACCAACTGCTGAAGGTAAAATTACTTCTTGGTCACAAATCAATAGTTCATTCCCAGACGAAGACTTAGACCTTTACGGTGCAGGTACAGACTCTGGCACATTCGACTACTTCACTAAAGAAATCAATGGTGAAGAAGGCGCTTCCCGCACTGACTACAACCCAACAGAAGACGACAACGTAACTGTTCAAGGTGTATCAGGTTCTAAAGGTGGCTTAGGTTACTTCGGCCTTTCTTACTACGAAGAAAACATGGACAAACTAACTGCTGTTGAAGTTGACGGTGGCGAAGGCTGTGTTGCTCCGAGTATTGAATCAGCGCAGGCTGGAACGTACACTCCGCTAAGTCGCCCGTTGTACATTTACGTAAGTAAGACTGCAGCTGCAAAAGCTGAAGTGGCTGCTTTCGCAAAGTACTTCATCGATAACAATGAAGCGATTACTTTAAAGGCTCTGTTCGTACCTCTCAGTGCAGACCAGAAGACCGCCTCAGCTGCTGCCGTTTCAACACTTGGCCAGTAGTAAATAGTACGGAATAAAAGAGGGTACCGAGATATGCCGGTTGGCATCATCTCGGTACCCTCTTCCGACTAATCTTTTAACTACCTGCCAAACCCATTTTTGAAGCGATTGGATTATGAGTTCACCACAGACATTTGAACAGGATTTCATTTTGAAATCTGGGTCAAAACGTATTGGCGAACGAATTATCCTTAGCGTGCTTTTTTCCGCATCGTTTTTAACAATCTTGATCACTGCGGGTATTGCCTGGTCATTAATCACCCCAGCCATTGAATTCTTCCGGCAAGTTTCGGTAGTTGATTTTTTAACCGGCACTCGTTGGGCGCCGCGCTTTAAACCAGCATCATTTGGTGTTGTGCCGTTATTAGTGGGCACACTTTGGACTACCGTGATTGCACTTATGGTGGCTGTGCCATTTGGCCTTGGCGCGGCCATGTATTTATCTGAATATGCTTCAGAAAAATCTCGGCGC
>CAJBBC010000034.1 GCA_903951185.1 uncultured Actinomycetes bacterium | reverse complement strand
ACTTCAAAAGAAGGCTTAATTGAAAGTTACAACAAGCATCGAGAAGCCTATATTTCAACGTTTAATCGCTTAGGTCTAGATTATGTAATCGTTTCTGCGATGTCTGGAGCAATGGGTGGCTCAGGTAGTGAAGAGTTCCTAGCAATATCTGAAAGTGGCGAAGACACTTATGTGCAATGTCCAAATTGTGGATTAGCGGCAAACGTTGAGGCGATCGTTACGAAAGCGCCACCAGAAGTTGACTTCGCTAAATCACCGGCAGCTCATGTTGAAAATACACCGGATACGCCAACTATTGCCACACTGGTAGATATTTCAAATTCGCGTCCAGAATTACGCCGAGCAGATAGAGACTGGCAAGCAAGTGACACATTAAAGAATGTCGTTGTAATGGAAATAACTTATGACGGCGTTCGCAGACCCTTAGTAATTGGATTACCTGGTGATCGTGAAGTGGACACTAAACGGGTTGAAGCAGCGATACATCCATCGGCACTCGAACCTTTTGAAGAAGAAGACTTCAAAAAATTCCCAGCGTTAGTAAAGGGTTACATCGGGCCAGAAGTACTCGGTGAGAAATCTGATTCAGGTATTCGCTACTTAGTTGATCCGCGTATTGTGAGCGGAACGCGCTGGATCACTGGGGCAAATAAAAAAGGTCTCCACGTTTATGACTTAGTCGCCGGTCGCGACTTTACTTGGGATGGCGTTATTGAAGCCGCACAAGTTTTAGAAGGAGATACTTGTTCAAATTGTGATTCCACTGTTGAGATGGCGCGTGGTATAGAAATTGGGCACATATTCCAACTAGGTCTCAAATATTCTGAAGCACTTGATTTAAAAGTTCTAGACGAAAATGGAAAATTAATTCCAGTTCATATGGGATCTTATGGAATTGGCGTATCTAGAGCTGTCGCCGTTGTCGCTGAACAATGGCACGATGAAAAAGGTTTAATTTGGCCAAGAGAGATTGCGCCAGCTGACATCCACATTATTGCTACTGGTAAAGAAGATTTAGCTTTTGATACTGCCGAGAAATTTGCAAATGAGTTGGAAAATCTTGGAATACGCGTATTACTAGATGATCGTCGTGGCGTTTCACCGGGTGTTAAGTTCAATGACTCAGAACTGCTTGGTATTCCAACTATTGCTGTTGTTGGTAAAGGGCTCGCTGACGGAGTTATTGAATTACGAGATCGCAAATCTGGTGAACAAAAAAACATCGCGATTGCAGAATTTGTTAAAGAAGTAATTGCTGAAGTTAAAGGTGTTTAATGTCCAAAACTGGCACGGCTGAAAATCAAACTTCGATTAAAGCTGTCGCATTTGATTGGGGCGGAACATTAACGCCTTGGCATGATGTGGACCTTCATGACCGATGGCGAACATTCGCAAAAGTTTATGACTCAACTAGAACTGAAGAACTGGCACTGAATTTACTTAATGCCGAACTCGCTCGCTGGTCACATCAATTTGATACTCGCGGCGAAATCGGAACTGGCGCAATGGAAGCTATGTTTCATGAAAATGACATTGACACTACGTCGCCGGAATACTTTTTGGCACTAGATGCTTACTTAAAATCTTGGGAACCAAATACTTGGACTGACCCGCAAGCGCTTCCGTTACTTGAGGAGCTTAAGGGTCGTGGCATAAAGCTTGCCGTGCTATCCAACACTATGTGGCCACGTCGATTCCACGAGTCCGTATTAGAACGCGATGGAATTTTGCATTTATTCGACTATTTGCTTT
>CAJBBC010000033.1 GCA_903951185.1 uncultured Actinomycetes bacterium | reverse complement strand
CTGGGCGGAATTTATGCGCTTGCGGTTGAATATAGTTGCCGGCTTTGGGAGAAACGAAAGTATGACTTATCTACCAGTAAAAGGTGAACCGTTCACTGTATCGATGGGATTACGCACCCTGGATTTTGATAAGTGGATTGAAATTGATGAAGAATACGAAGTCGAGTTAGCCGAAAAAAGAGAACTTCTAACTAATCGCAAATCTGAAGTTTTCGCAGCACTGCCAGGGGGACTTGCTGGATCAGTCGAAGTATTAGAAAAGCTAATTGAGTTTTTACCAGAACACTTCCCGCAGAAATTTAGTTCACCATTAATACCGGATAAGTCTTTACACCCGCTTGAAGCAGCTAGTTTGTTAGTGCAAGAAGATTTAGTAATTATGAGTCCACAAGATGAGCAGTGGGTTTTAACAGCGGCCAGTGTTTGTTTCCCAAGTCGCTGGGATTTGGCTTCAAAAGTTGGCGCAAATATGCATGGCATACATGAACCAGTTCCGCACTATGAAGATCGAATCGGTTCTGCCACTGATGCAATGTTTACTAAATTTACTTCAGACCGACCAGTTTGGCGGATTAACTGGACAGTATTAGATAGCCCTGATCTTTTTCAGCCAGCGGTAACGGGACACAAGGCTCGTAAACATAGTGGACAAACAGTTGAAGAGTTTGGTGACTCCACTTACTTTAGAACTGAGCGACAAACACTTTGGAAACTGCCAAACTCTGGCGACATACTTTTTACTATTCACACTTACCGAGATTCGCTTAATAGTCTGGCCAAACGTTATCCAGAATTTCGAATTCAGTTAGGTCAAACTATTTCGACTACCAGCGAAGAGACCCGAGCTTATAAAGGTTGGGTGCCACTCTGGGATGACATTATTGCCTGGACAAAACACGCAAACTAACTATTAATTCAGCACTTTTCAGTGAATTTAGCCATGTTATTGCTGGGGCAGGTGGTAAACCTGTGACTAGGCAGGCTATTCTCTTCTTTAAGTAAACCCATCACGTCCGCAATCGCTGGGGAAGGCTAATTGCGAATAACGGATGGGAGTGGCGATGGTGACATCAGCCAATAACCTAGGGCCTGCCTTAGGTAAAGCAAGTGGTGTTGTGTTCATTCACAGTGCGCCCAAAGCTATGTCCACACATATTGAATGGTCCCTCGGCCGACTTTTAGGTGCTGCTGTTCATTTGGATTGGCTGGATCAACCAGTTGCACCTGGCACAGTTCGCAGTGAATTATCTTGGGCCGGCTACCCAGAATTATCAACGGAAATTGCTTCTACACTTCGGGCTTATCCGAATTTACGTTTTGAGATAACTGAAGAACCTAGTGCTGGTTTTGATGGACAGCGGATAGTCTCAACTCCGACACTTGGAATTTGGCGTAGTCCAATGGGTGTTTACGGTGATGTGTTAATTCCAGAAGATAAATTACGAAGTGCAATTTCTGGTGCGCTTAATTCAGGTAATTCAATACTTGAAGTAATCGAAACAGTACTAGGTACACCCTGGGATCGAGAATTAGAACCTTTTAGATTTGCCGGAGAAGGCGTACCCGTTCGTTGGTTACATCAAGTCAGTTAACAAATAAAAAAGCGACCTTGCGGTCGCATTTTTATTAGAGCGGAATATTTCCGTGATCGCCTCTGGCAAAACTTCCATCTGGCTTAGCTGCTGCGGCAAGCGCCTTAGCTAATGCTGTTCGAGTTTGGGCCGGCTCAACTATTTCATCAACTGCACCGAGTTCAATACAGCGCGGCAATCCACCGGCTGTAATTTTATGTTCTTCAGCTAATTCGTTTTCCACTTGTTCACGATTTTCTGGTGGAACTTCAGCTAATCTGCGTCGATGTAAAATTCGGATTGCCGCAACTGGACCCATGACAGCCACCTCAGCGCCATCCCAAGCCATTACATGGGTCGCGCCAAGACTGCGAGAGTTCATCGCAATGTAAGCACCGCCATAAGACTTACGTGTTACGCAAGTAATTCGGGGCACTACACATTCAGCAAAAGCGTGCAGTAATTTTGCGCCACGACGAACAACGCCATCCCATTCTTGACCAACCCCGGGTAAGTAGCCTGGAACATCGACCATCACGATTAGCGGTACGCCAAGTGCGTCGCACATCCGAACGAAGCGCGAACCTTTTTCCGCTGAAGTTGCATCAAGACAGCCACCTAAGCGAAGCGGATTATTAGCAATAACGCCAATAGTGCGATCTCCGAAACGCCCCAGTGCCGTAACTAAATTAGGTGCCCAGCGCGGATGTAATTCGATCCCAGTGCCTTCATCAAATACAGCATCAACAATTGGATGAACGTCATAAGCACGCGTTGGGCTTTCTGGCATAAGCGCGCCAAGATCAGCGTCACCTATTTTTGAAATATCCAGTTTGCCCTGGTTACCCAATAAATCAGCAATGTAACGAGTATCAGCAAGTGCTTGATCTTCAGTTTCACTAACTACATGCACAACGCCACTTCGTCGACCATGTGGCTCTGGACCGCCAAGACGAAGCATATCCACATCTTCACCAGTAACTGAGCGAACAACTTCTGGACCAGTTACGAAAATGCGACCCTCAGGTCCAAGGATCACGATGTCAGTTAAGGCCGGACCGTAAGCGCCGCCACCAGCAGCTGGACCAAGTACCACTGAAATTTGTGGTATTTTTCCAGACGCATGTGTCATTGCAGTAAATATCTCACCAAAAGCTTTTAGCGAAGAAATACCTTCTTGTAACCGTGCACCACCTGAATGCCAGATACCAATAATCGGACATTGTTTTTCCATTGCCACTTTGTAGGCAGCGGTTATTACATTTCCTTCAACGGCACCTAAAGAGCCACCTTGGAATGAAGGATCATTTGAGAAGACAACAACTTCACGACCGTTAATTGTTCCAGTGGCACTAACTGCGCCGATACCTTCAGTTTGATTAGCTACATATTTAACGGAACCCGGATCCAAAATTGCATTAATCCGACGAGGTGCCATTAATTTCTTATCTTCTGGCGCAGTCACGGTCATGAGTAACTCTTAAACGCTAAGACAACATCATGTCCACCGAAACCAAACGAGTTACTTAGTGCGGCAATTTGTCCAGTTGCCGGTAGTTGGCGAGGTTTACCAATCACCACATCAATATCAACTGCTGGATCAAGGGTTACCAAGTTAGTAACTTGCGGAACAACTCGGTCACGTAAAGCCAGGATCGAAGCGATTGCCGCAAGCGAACCCGCACCACCAAGTAAATGTCCAGCCGCACCTTTGACTGCAGTTACTGCAGCATGGTCAGCATCCGAGCCCATAACTTTGCGAATAGCTTTAGCTTCAGCAACGTCACCGGCTGGGGTAGAAGTCGAGTGCGCATTAATGTGCACAATGTCTTTAGTTGTTAAATCTGCATCTATAAGTGCGCGATTCATCGCCGCAATTACACCGCGACCCTCAGGTTCAGGTTGGGCAATGTGATGTGCATCCGCAGCTAGACCTTGACCACCATAAGTTGCATAAATTTTGGCACCGCGAGCTTTTGCAAACTCTTCGGATTCAAGTACGACGATTGCAGCACCTTCGGCCATCACAAACCCATCACGATCTTTATCGAATGGGCGTGAAGCTGTTGCTGGATCATCATGACGGGTTGAGAGTGCGCGCATTGCCGCAAACGCTGCAATAGTCAGCGGATGAATACAGCCTTCTGTTCCACCGCAAATAACTACATCAGCACGACCAGAGCGAATCATTTCAGCGCCGTATCCAATAGCTTCTGCGCCAGATGCACATGCCGAAACCGGGGTATGTACTCCAGCTTGTGAGCCAAATTCAAGGCCAACTACCGCAGCAGGTCCATTAGGCATCAACATCGGAACAGTCATTGGAGATACTCGAGCAGCGCCGCGCTCTCGAAGTATGTCGTACTGCTCCATTAAAGAAATAACGCCGCCAACTCCAGTAGCGACTGCAACGCCTAAGCGGGTTGGATCTAATTCTGGAGAGCCAGCATCAGCCCAAGCTTCTCGAGCAGCGATCAGCGCGAGTTGCTGTGATCGATCCATTCGACGTGCTTCGTGTTTTTCCAGAATATTCTCTGGATCTTCTTTTACTACAGCAGCGATACGAACAGGTGATTGCTCAAACTGTGGATCAGTTAACAATCCGATTCCGGACTTCGCAGCTAGTAGTGCTTCCCAGGTAGTAGCTACATTTCCACCAAGTGGGGTAGTAGCGCCTAAACCGGTTACGACAACGGTACGGCTCATTGTTGTCGACCTTTCTTGTAAGTAGTGATTTGTCTTACTGATTTTCTTGCGGGCTGATCTTGTGGGCGGGCGGCTAAATTACCGCCCGCCAAATCAAGATCGTTCAATCGTTATTACTTATTAGCCAAGATGTAGTTAACAGCGTCACCAACAGTGTTTAGATTCTTAACTTCACTGTCTGGAATAGTTACGCCGAACTTGTCTTCACATGCCATAACAACTTCAACCATTGACAATGAGTCAACGTCTAGGTCGTCAACAAATGACTTGTCCATTGCAACGCTTTCAGCTGGAATTCCGGCTACTTCGTTTACGATCGCGGCTAAGCCCGCGAGGATGTCCTCCTGTGACATTTCTTTCTCTCCTTTATCGGTGGGACTTCCCGCGGTTGCGGGTCGTTTTTCGAGTTATCCAAATAACTCGAAATCTAGGGGGCCAGGGCTACCTGACTTGCGTAAGCTAAACCAGCGCCAAAGCCAACCATCAAAAATGGTTCGCCTTTCTTAATTTCGCCTGATTCGCGAAGTGCATGCAGGGCAAGCGGAATAGACGCTGCTGAAGTATTTCCGGCAGTCACAATATCCCGAGCCACGACAACATGCTGTGGCAAATTAATCCGTTTGATAATTGCATCGGTAATTCGAATATTCGCTTGATGTGGCACAAATGCTTTCAAGTCGCTTACATCTAGTTCGGCCGCCGCAAGTGCTTGATTACAAACATCACCCATTGAACCAACGGCCCAGCGAAATACAGCTTGCCCTTGCATAGTTAAAAGTGAAGGTATGCCTTCTTTGCCAGCAGTAATTAAATCTGGATCCATAATTATTGATTCACGCGCATTACCATCGGCACCCCAAATAGTTGGACCAATACCTTGGGTTGAAGTTGGTGAAACAACTACTGCACCAGCACCATCAGCAAAAATAAATGCTGTGCCACGGTCGGACATGTTAATAATGTCGCTTAACTTTTCAGTACCGATTACCAAAATGTTTTTTGCACTACCGGCGCGAATTAAAGAATCTGCAATACCTATTCCGTAGCAAAAGCCCGCACAAGCAGCTGAGATATCAAATGCGCTGGCATTATTTGCACCAATCAGTGCGGCAATTTCAGCAGCCGCAGACGGAGTTTGAAATCTGTGTGAGAACGTTGCAACCAGCACAACGTCAATATCTTGAGCTTTTATTTTTGCATCATCGAGCGCATTTTGAGCAGCAATCGCACCCATTGAGGCCGCTGTCTCATGGGACTGGGCAAATCGACGTTCAATAATTCCAGAACGCTCTCTAATCCACTCGTCGCTTGAATCAATCGCTTCGATAACTTCTGAATTGGGCACTACTCGAGTCGGACGATATACGCCCAAACCAATAAGACCAGCGTGAGAATTTCCCGCAGGTGTCTTTAAAGTGATCATGCGCCTGCTCGTGGATGTAAACGAAGTAGCGGTTGACCTGGATTTACTGGATCACCATCAGTGACTAGCCATTCAACTATTGAGCCACCATGTGGAGCGTTAACTTCGTACTCGTCGCGCAAAGTACGGATCGTGGCAATTTTCGTATTATTCTCAAGCACCGTACCTGGGTCTTCAGAAACATTAAATTCGATAATGCCTTTAAACGGAGCAACCACTAGTCGCCAAGTTGGTTTATCGCTGTCTTGGCTTTGGGAGCTATGCCGAGCGACTAAATCTAAAGCTGCGGGAAGGTCAGCTGGAGTTTTTAAAGCAAGAGTTTCAACATCTGGCATAACTCGCTTTGCTAAACCAACAAGAGTTCCAGCTGGCGGTAACTCGATCATTGCAGTGACACCGAGGTCAAGCATTGCTTGCATACAAAGATCCCAGCGCACAGGATTACTAACTTGCGTTACTAAACGCTTAAGCACATTGCGACCTTCATGCATCATCGCACCATCAGCATTTGAAAGTAAGCGAGTTCTTGCATCGTGCACCGAAATTGCTTTTGCATGTTGACCAAGTACGCCAGTTGCTCTCGCCATATGTTTTGTATGAAATGCGCCAGCCACAGTTAGTGGACGAATGCGTGCGCCTGCAGGTGGATCAGCTTCAAGAGCAGCAAGTTGCTCCATAGTGCCAGCTGCAACTATTTGGCCGCCACCATTTTCATTTGCGGCAGTTAGTCCATGTTTTTCTAAGCAAGCAATTACATCAGCGCGATCGCCACCAAGTACGGCGCTCATTCCAGTTGCGGCTAACCCGGCATCTGCCGCCATAGCCTTGCCACGTTCGCGAACAAAAACCATAGCTTGCTCAGCGCTGATCACATGCGCAGCAGCCGCTGCCGTAATTTCGCCAACGCTATGGCCAGCACCAACTGCCACTTTAGAAAATGATTCGCCTGGATGCGGGAAAAGACTTAAGAGTGAGACTAGGCCAGAGGCAACGATTAGCGGCTGGGCGATCGCAGTGTCCTTGATCGTCTCTTCATCGCTGTTGGTGCCATGTTCGACTAAGTCGATGCCAGCTACCGTGCCAAGCCAGCGCATCCGGTCTTCAAAATTTGGTAACTCTAACCATGGAGTTAGGAATCCTGGGGTCTGAGACCCTTGACCTGGAGCAACAATTGCAAGCACGAGAGTTAGTCTTCCGTATAGGTAACCCCCAAAAGGCCTTGGGAATACCTAAATTCTAGGGCCATTTTTTAGATGAGTTCTACAAATTATGCTGTTTTCGGTCCATCATCAGGGCTATTCGCAGGGTTAAGGCACTATCTGGGTCCGCCGGATCAAGACCGGTTATTTCGTGGACTTTCTTTAAGCGATAACGCACCGTATTCACGTGAATGAACTGGGCCCTGGCACAGCCCTCAATACTTGGGGCAATCTCTAAATAGGTGGCCAAAGTATTTCGAACATCGGGTTTCAATCGAGTCCTGATAATTTCCACTAAAGGTTCGATCGCCACTGGATCACCATTAATAACCCGAGCGGCCATTAAATCATCGGCACTTATTAGCCGAGATGTCTTGCCAACTAGCTCAACAGCTCGATAAGCGGAGATAGCTGCATTGGCCGAAATTGAGGCCGCCGCTAAATTTTGTGCAACTGGACCGACCACAACTGTGCCCGAACCAAAATGTCCAACGAAAGTTTTTGCAATTGGCAGTGGATCATCGCTTAACTCTGGCCCGCCAACCACGGTAATTAATCGATCAGTTTGTACTCCGACCATCACATCAACATTCTGTGCTTTTGCAGTGCGTCGAATTTGCTCAACATGAACTTCAGTTGCAACTTGGCTCGATGGTACTGGACCGACTATTACAAACAGTGACCAATTTGCATCCCACCCGGCAGCGGTTGCTCGTGAAATCAAAGCATCAGATTTTTCACCGGCTAAAATTGAATCCAGTACTAGATCTTGCAGGCGAGCATCCCAAGCGCCACGTGTTTCAGCCGCACGAGCATAAACTTCAGCTGCTGCGAAAGCTATTTCTCTTGAGTAGCGCAATAATGATTCGCGTAAATGTTGCTGACGTGATTCACTTTCACCAGCGATACGGATAACAGATTCTTCAACAACTGCCATTGTGGTGCGCACAAGTTCAACCGTTTGTTGCAGTGTAATAAACCTTGCTAAATCTCGAGGCGCACTTGAGAAAACGGCGGCCACCGAATTAGAAGGTGCTTGATCTGAAATGAACCATTCAACGAAAGTTGAAATACCTGAT
>CAJBBC010000032.1 GCA_903951185.1 uncultured Actinomycetes bacterium | reverse complement strand
TAGCGGCCAGGCTGCTTCCGAACCTGAGAAATTAAAGCAAATCTATAAAGTGCTCGATGAACTAGTTGTGGATCGTGGCGATATGGCAATTGCACCAGGGGCGCGGTTACCGATGTCATTTCCAACGGACGATTTTATTCAAGGGAAAAAAAGCGTACATAAATTTCAAAACGAATCCATGCATTTCGAAATTTGATGGCTAAACTCAAAATATGAATAGGATTTCCAGCTACTTCAAGAACTTGATGGCAAATCAAGTGGACCTTGATGCAGAACAGTTACGAAATTCAGCCGAACTTATGGGTGCTAGCGCTGCGGCTAAATGTGTAGTTGGTGAATCCGTAAAAGTCAGCGGAACCATTCGAGCTATTCGGGTAAGGCCACAAGACAGCGTTCCCATGATGGAAGCGGAGTTATGGGATGGATCTGGCTACTTAACGCTACTTTGGCTGGGTCGCCGCGAAATAAAAGGAATTGTGCCTGGCCGATTTCTTGTGGCTCAAGGTCGGATATCACGTGGACCAAAAATGCAACCTGCAATCTATAACCCCAGATATGAATTAATGCCCAATGACCGATAAGAAGAACTCGATCGGCGATGAGTTAGTCGAAGACTCAAAGTTACTAGCTGACTCACTTGGTGGCCCCAGGGGAATGATCGAAAGTGGTGCGCCAGCAATTGTTTTCATTACTACCTACAGTCTTTCCAAACAAGATTTACAGAACAGTCTTTGTGCCGCAATAAGTGTTGCCGCTATTTTTGCAGTGCTGCGATTAATGCGACGCGAAACTCAAACCCAAGTTATCGCCGGTTTCATTGGGGTTGCATTTTCTGCGTGGTTGGCAACTAAGAGTGGTAAAGCCGAAAACTTTTTCTTACCTGGAATTTTGACAAATTTAGTTTATGCAGCAGTTTGTATTATTAGTTTAATTATAAATAAGCCCATCCTTGGTTACGTTTTAGAGTCATTACGCGGTCAAAGTTCGACCTGGCAAAAGAATAAAGAAGCGCTAAAGCGATATCGGGCGATAACAATTTTGTGGTCGTTAGTTTTTTTGCTCAGAGTTTTGATTATGGGACCACTGTATTTAGCAAATGAAACAACGCTATTAGGATTTTTTAAAGTAGCACTTGGCTGGCCACTTTTCGGCCTTGCTGCGTACTTAACTTTCGCCTTGAATAAACGAGCGGTTAAGGCTTAAGTATTTTCTTCAGAGCTAATTCTTGATCTTCGGTGGCAATAAATAGAAGTTCATCGCCAATTTCCAGAGGATCATCTGCACTTGGGGTAATAACTTGATGTTCGCGCAATATGGCTACCAGAGTTGTATCTGCTGGCCACTGAACATCGCCAACACGTCGACTAGCTAGTTTACTGCCTGCTTCTAAGGTGTATTCCATTAAATTTGCCTGACCGTGACGTAATTTCATTAGTCGAACTAGATCGCCAACGGATACAGCTTCTTCTACTAAGGCAGAAAGAATTCGGGGAGTTGAAACAGCTGTGTCCACACCCCATGACTCATCGAACATCCATTCATTTTTTGGATGATTAACTCGAGCAACAACTCTTGAAATTCCAAATTCAGTTTTTGCGAGCAGGCTAATAACTAAATTTGCTTTGTCATCTCCAGTGGCTGCAACCATTACATGGCACTCAGATAACCGAGCATTACTTAATGAATCAATTTCACAGGCATCTATTTGCAAAGTTTCAATATTTTCAGCAGCAATCTTGTGGACGCTAGATTCACGATCAATTAACAAAATACTGTGACCATTTGCAGCGAGCTCACGTGCTATTGATCGGCCAACTTGGCCTGCTCCGGCAATTGCAATTCTCATTAGTTAGTCCGCTCTAAACCCAATTTTTTAGCAATACCGGGAAGCACCTGTGTATCTGCTAGTACATGAAGTATGTCGCCATCCTGTAAAACGGTTTCAGCATCAGGCAAAATACCTTTGCCATATCGGGTAATTACAGCAATGTTTGCCGAAGTTTCTTTTTCAATCTTCTTTATTGTTAAACCGATCCAGGTCAAATGGTATGAAACTTCAGCTAACGTGACATTTCCACTTGGGTCATGCCAATCCTCGGCCGCGCCGATCGGCGTAACATGTCGAAGTATCTGATCGCTTGTCCAAGAGACCGTTGCGACTGTGGGAATACCCAAACGTTCATAAACTTCAGCGCGCTTAGGGTCATAAATTCTGGCAATAACATTTTTTACGCCGAAAGTTTCCCGAGCAACTCGGGCCGCCAGAATATTTGAGTTATCACCTGATGAAACAGCAATGAAGGCATCAGCTTTTGAAATACCAGCTTCGTTAAGTCGATCTCGATCGAATCCGATGCCAGTGATAGTCATGCCATTGAAATCCTTGCCAAGACGCTTGAAAGCCGCAGCATCTTGATCGATTACAGCAACACTGTGGCCACTGGCCGACAAGTTCAGGGCAACCATCGAACCTACGCGGCCGCAACCCAAAATAACTATGTGCACCAGTCAAAACTACACGAAATTTCTCACCCTAATTTCAGGAAGCGCTTTGTCGCCTTTGAGATTTAACCAACTTGGGGCGTAGGCTCTGGATGTGCCACAAGTATCCAATACCGCTAAACGTTTGGTCTTTGGCCGGGCAATAGCCAGTGAACGCTTAGGCGACACTCTTTTGCCAAAGCGAATCGCTTTACCAGTTTTCGCATCGGATGCGCTTTCCAGTGTGGCCTACGCAACGCAAGAAATACTTTTAGTTCTGGCTTTAGGCGGCGTTGCGTTACTGCATATGTCGGTTTACGCCGGAGCTGCTGTCGTTTTAGTTATGTTCGTCGTGGTTATGTCGTATCGACAGAATGTACATGCGTATCCAAGTGGTGGTGGCGATTATGAAGTAGCCACTGTAAATCTAGGAGATAAAGCTGGGGTGACCGTGGCCAGCGCACTCCTTGTTGATTACGTAATGACTGTTGCTGTTTCGATTTCAGCTGCGGTGGACAATTTGAGTTCCAGCGTGACATTTCTGCACGATCACAAAGTTGAACTTGCCCTTATTTTGATTACTTTGATTACTGTGCTTAATCTTCGGGGTGTTAAAGAATCTGGAACACTATTCGCTATTCCTACTTACGCATTCATGATCGGAATTTTCTCAATGCTGATTTGGGGCGCCATTAGAGTTTTGCGCGGTGATGTGATGCTGGCTGAAAGTTCACAGTACGAAATTATTGCTCAGTCTGAGTACACCGGAGCTGCTTTAGTATTTCTAGTTTTACGCGCTTTTACTTCTGGTTGTACTGCGTTAACTGGTGTTGAAGCAATTAGTAATGGCGTACCAGCCTTCCGACCACCTAAAAGCAAGAATGCCGCAACAACTCTTTCCTTGTTGGGTTTGATTGCAATCACAATGTTTATTGGCGTCACAATGCTGGCGAATATCACGCAAGTTAAATACACGCATGGAAACGAATATCTAGTTGGCTTAGCCGAGGGTGCTCAACAAAAAACTGTTATCTCACAAGTTGCTAGCGCAGTATTCAGTAGCTTTCCAATTCTGGCTGCTTTCATTTCAATTGTCACCGCTTTAATTTTGTTCCTCGCTGCAAACACAGCATTCAACGGTTTTCCGGTACTAAGTTCGATTTTGGCCCGGGATGGCTTCCTGCCACGTCAATTACATAACCGCGGCGATCGGCTGGCATATAGCAATGGCATTATCGCTTTAGCTGCGATGTCGATGGTTATGGTTTACACCTTTGACGCAGAAGTGACCTTACTTATTCCGCTGTATACCGTTGGTGTTTTTGTCTCGTTCACGTTAAGCCAATTAGGCATGGTCAAGCATTGGACTAGAAATATCGCAAATGAAACCAATCCGGACAAAATTCTAGAGATGAAGAGAAGTCGAGTTATCAATTCAGTTGGTTTCTCGATGACTGGCACAGTTTTAATAGTCGTGCTGCTTACAAAATTTATGCTCGGCGCATGGCTTGCGGTTTTAGCTATGGCCGTTATTTACATAACTATGCGAGCAATTAGTAATCACTACTCAAGAGTGTCTCGTGAACTTCGATTAACAGATGATGACACGGTTATGCTCCCATCACGTGTGCATGCAATCGTTTTAGTATCGAAAATACATAAACCAACTATGCGGGCGCTTTCTTATGCACGTGCCACACGGCCAACTACTTTAGAAGCAGTGACAGTTGCAATTGATCAAGAAGAGACCGACGTTGTCACCGCAGAGTGGGCTAGACGTGAAATCCCAGTCACGTTAACTGTTCTACATTCGCCATATCGCGAGATAACCCGTCCAATCCTTGACTATGTCCGTTCAATTGCTCGTAAGAGTTCAAGGGACTTGATCACGATCTACATACCAGAGTACGTAGTAGGTCGCTGGTGGGAGCAGTTACTGCACAACCAGAGTGCACTGCGGTTGAAAGGTCGATTACTTTTCACACCTGGCGTCATGGTGGTTTCAGTTCCGTGGCAACTTGAATCCAGTGAACGTGTTGATCTCGATGAGCGATTCAGTAACCGGACTGATTTGCGTCAAGGTGACTAATGTCTGAAGTGACGGTTAACCCGGTAAAACTGGGCGACACTATCGAATTACAAATCGATAAGGTTGCCAACGGCGGTTTCTGTATTGCGCGCTACAACGGCCAGGCAGTATTTGTCCGACATAGTTTGCCTGGCGAACTTGTAAAAGCGGAAG
>CAJBBC010000031.1 GCA_903951185.1 uncultured Actinomycetes bacterium | reverse complement strand
ACTTCTTGTAAACAAACAACTTGAACTTCACCCGAATCAAGTTGTTTTTTTAGCCAATCCAATCCACCACGTCGTGCAGTGGCTCGGACGCCATTTACATTTACCGTTACAACCCCAAGCAAAATAACCTACGCTGACATTGCTTTCTGCAAATTTTCATTAATTGCAGCCAAGAAGTCTTCAGTAGTTAA
The DNA here is from genome assembly GCA_903951185.1 of uncultured Actinomycetes bacterium. Taxonomy (GTDB): domain Bacteria; phylum Actinomycetota; class Actinomycetes; order S36-B12; family UBA5976; genus UBA5976. The sequence goes on along the minus strand of CAJBBC010000031.1, from coordinate 8,737 downwards.
ATACGGTTGATCATTTGAAATCAGCAGAGCTAAGTCTTTTGTCATTTTGCCGCTTTCTACAGTTTCAATACAGACTTGCTCAAGCGTTTGGGCAAACTGAGTTACTTCAGGAGTTCCATCGAGTAAGCCGCGATGTGCTAATCCTTGGGTCCAAGCAAAAATCGAAGCTATCGGATTTGTAGATGTTGGCTTACCTTGTTGATGTTGACGGTAGTGGCGCGTAACTGTGCCATGCGCAGCTTCTGCCTCAATAGTCTTGCCATCTGGTGTCATCAAAACGCTAGTCATTAAACCGAGTGACCCAAAGCCTTGAGCTACTGTGTCACTTTGAACATCGCCATCGTAATTTTTACATGCCCAAACATAGCCACCTTCCCACTTCATTGCACTAGCAACCATGTCGTCAATTAGGCGGTGTTCATAGCTAATTCCAGCTTTATCGAAGTCTGCTTTAAATTCTTTTTCAAAAACTTCTTGAAAAATATCTTTGAATCGACCATCGTATGCTTTCAAAATTGTATTCTTCGTAGATAAATACACCGGATAATTTCGACTAAGGCCATAACGCATTGAAGCCCTAGCAAACTCTCGGATTGAATCATCTAAGTTATACATCGCCATCGCCACACCAGCACTCGGGAAATCAAAAACATTTAATTCCATTGGCTCGCCGCCATCTTTTGGTGTGAACGTCAAGGTTAGTGATCCTTCACCAGGAATCTTTGTGTCAGTGGCTTTATATTGATCACCAAAAGCATGGCGACCAACAATAATTGGTTTTGTCCAACCAGGTACTAATCGCGGGATGTTGCTGATGATAATTGGCTCTCGGAATATAACGCCGCCAAGTATATTTCGGATAGTGCCGTTTGGTGACTTCCACATTTTCTTAAGTCCAAATTCTTCAACTCGGGCTTCGTCTGGTGTAATCGTGGCGCACTTAACACCCACACCATGTTTTTTAATGGCGTTGGCAGCATCGATAGTTACTTGATCATCTGTTGCATCTCGATTTTCAACACCGAGGTCGTAGTAGTCAATATTGATGTCTAAGTAGGGCAAAATAAGTTGATCTTTAATGAATGACCAAATTATTCGAGTCATTTCATCGCCGTCTAAATCAACAACTGTTCCTTTAACTTTAATTTTTGACATCTCATAACCTTCTTATTTATAGATCTTTAACGTCTGCTTGTTTTTCTCGAACAGCTTCGGCAGCCTCTTTTAGTCCAGCTAATTCTGAATCTGAAAGTTTAGTTTCAACGACTTTGCGAATACCGCCTTTACCAATTTGCGCTTCAACGCCTAGGTAAACACCAGCAATTCCATACTCACCGTTAACCCAAGCGCAAACTGGCATCACTGCACCGGAATCTTCAATTACTGCTTTGGCCATTCGTGCAGCAGCGGCAGATGGCGCATAATAAGCCGAACCTGTTTTAAGTAGAGCTACAACTTCAGCGCCACCGTTACGTGTGCGGACAACTAACTCTTCAATTTTTTCTGCTGAGAGTAATTCACTTAACGGTTTGCCACTTACTGTGCAATGTGATGGTACTGGCACCATAGTGTCACCATGTGAACCCAAAGTTAATGTCTTAACAGATGAGACTGGAACTTTAAGTTCTTCAGCGACAAAGTTTGTAAATCGCGCCGTATCCAACATACCTGCTTGACCAATTACACGTTCTTTTGGAAAACCGCTTGCTAATTGCGTTAATGCAGTCATTTCATCAAGCGGATTTGAAACTACGATTATCACGGCGTTAGGTGCGTGCTTGGCAATATTTTCAGCGACACCTCGCACGATCTTGGCATTCGTTTCAATTAAATCCATTCGGCTCATCCCAGGTTTGCGGGGTAAGCCAGCTGTAATCACAACAACATCCGAACCAGAAATTACTTCATAACCCTGTCCATCGACAGTGGTAGTTTGACCAATTATTTTTGTTTCAAAACCTTCAATAGGTCGAGACTGATTTAAGTCGAGTGCTAAACCCTCAGATTTTCCTTCCAGAATGTCAGTCAGGACAACAGTGTCAACGATGTTGTATTCAGCAATACGCTGAGCTGTTGTTGAACCATAAAAACCTGCACCTACAACGGTAACTTTGCCAGCCATTTTAAATAACACCCTTCGAATAACTGAGGAGTAACCTCAACCTCTTTAGTCAGATATCTCTTGACGTCAAGATACTTAAATTCTACGCTCAGCAGACAATGTGCCAGTCGTGGGCTACCGATGCGGAACTACAAGAGCCAGAATCAATAGGGCGATGCCTAGCGCCGCGAGGAAAGTTAAGTCAACCCGTCGTCGGCGCGATTGCAACCAACCTGCCTGCGCATCAGGTAAATAAAGTCGGAAAAGAAATGCACCCAAAACACAAAGTGAAAGTGCAATTGCACCAAACCTAAAATCAACTGCGATGGCAATCAACATCGATAGAAGTATTCCGACATAAATAGAAAGTGCCGGCCACTGTTTTTGAATCAAATTTTCCATAGTTAGTCCATTGTTACAGATGACGGATCTGCATCGGGAACAAAAATCTCTTTTTGGTCTTGACTGTCCGTAACATTTGATTGAAATGCAGCCAAAACAACAGCAACAACAGTTATCCCAACGCCCAATAAAACTTGTGGTGTCACCGTATTTCCAGGAGTTGGGAAAAATACATCAAGTAAGACGGCGCCCAATAACTGACCCACCACCGAAACTAAAGCAAAAACTAAAATTCCCAGTGAACGAACTAGGACTACTGCCGAAACAATAAATACGATTCCAATCGAACCACCGGTCCAAAGTAGTGGCTGTTCCCAGGGAGCTGGTGGAATCGGAATTGCTACATTCGTAACTAAATTGTAAATTCCAAACATAACCAGCAAGGCCATTAATCCAACGCTGAAATTTAATGTAGTCGTGGCCCATGGTTGTTTAGTAGCTTGCGCTACTCGCCCATTAATCGCATGTTGTGCTGACGTAAATGCGCCAACTACAAACATGTAAATGACCATCGGTAAATTGAAGTTTCCAGTATGTGACCTACCGATAACTGCTATTGCCACACCAACAATTGCTAACCCTGCAGCTGTTATTCGCAATCCAGTAACAGCTTTTGGACCAGCTGGGCCAAGCCCATACTTATCAACTAATAGCGATGCACAAGATTGACCAGCCACAACGGCAATAACAAAAATTGCAACACCAACCACTGGCACTACGAAACCTTGTCCAATAACAAAAAATGCTCCGGCAATACCCCCGATCGTTTGCCACCATTTTAATTTTTTGGTGCGAATTAGAGTTGGCACACTTAGATAAGCAGTCCGAGCAGTTCGTGAAAAAATCAAACCAATAAACAGGATAAACAACCCTGAGCCAAAGGAAATAAGCGCTGCCACAATGGCGTTATCTAAAACTGCACCGAGTTCACCGTTTACACGAGCTTGTGAACTATTAAAAGTTGAAACGAGCAGGCCAATTAATAAGTGCCATGGATTAATTTTTTGATCTTTAGTTGTTTTCATCAGTGCGAAAAGTGCCTAGTTCCAGTGAAGTACATTGTGATTCCAGCCTGCTCGGCTGCCGCAATAACTTCGCTATCCCGCACTGATCCGCCAGGTTGCACAACTGCTTTTATACCCGAGGCAAGCAAAACTTGTAAGCCATCGGCAAAAGGGAAAAAGGCATCGGAAGCAGCCACACTATTTTTGGCGCGATCATCACCAGCACGTGAAATTGCCAGACGACAGGAATCCACACGATTAACTTGCCCCATCCCAATTCCTACAGCGCCACCATTTTTTGCCAATAAAATTCCATTTGATTTCACACACCTACTTGCCCGCCATGCGAATGTTAAATCTCGCAAAGTTTCTAAATCGGCTGGCTGTCCACTAACTAATTTCCAATTAGATGGGTTATCACCACTTGCTTGGAATTGATCTGATTGTTGAAGTAATAATCCGCCTGAGACTGGCCGTATTTCTTGGCTAAATTCATTAGCAACATCATCAGCTACCAAAATTCGAATACTTTCTTTTTTTGAAAGTAATTCAACCGCAGCTGGCGAATAGGATGGCGCAATTATTACTTCCGTGAAAACTTCTGTAACAGCCTGCGCCATCTCAAGAGTTACCTCTCGATTAGCCGCGATTACGCCACCAAATGCAGATATCGGATCTGTGGCATGAGCTAATAAATAGGCCTCAGTTATGTCACTACCAATAGCAACTCCACAGGGGTTGGCATGTTTGATAATTGCTACAGCTGGTTCAGGATGATCGTAAGCTGCCCGTCTGGCGGCATCGGCGTCCACATAATTGTTATACGACATTTCTTTGCCATGTAATTGTTTTGCCTGTGCAATTCCATGGTCGGATGATTCGCCATATGTTTTTGTTAAATTGACTTGATTAGAAATATAAAGAGCTGCCTCTTGATGTGGATTCTCGCCGTATCTTAAATCAGAACTCTTTTCCCAGGTCTGACCAATCCAGTTAGGAAATTTTTGATCGGTTTTTGCTACTTTATTGGCTAACCACATGGCTACCGCGGTGTCATATTGAGCTACATGCGCAAAAGCTGTGCTGGCTAGCTCGGCTCGCTGATCATGCGCAAAGCCGCCATTAGTTACTGCAGTTAAAACCGCTGGGTAATTATCTGGATTTACCACGATGGCCACATTCGCATAGTTTTTGGCACTACCCCGAATCATGGCCGGACCACCAATATCAATTTGCTCAATACAGTCTTCAATTGATGCACCAGATTCAACTGTTTGTGTAAAGGGGTAAAGATTTACTACCACCAGCTCAAATGGGGTAATACGTAAGTCGGCAAGTTGTTTAATGTGCTCAGGTTTTCTTAAGTCGGCTAATAAACCTGCGTGAATATTTGGATGCAAAGTTTTAACGCGCCCATCTAAACATTCAGCAAATCCAGTTACATCCTTTACTTCAATAACTGGAATACCTAATTGGGAAATTGTTTTTGCGGTGCTTCCAGTGGAAATAATTTCTACGCCAGCAGCATTTAAACCTTGAGCTAATTCAGTCAACCCAGACTTGTCGTAAACGCTAATTAGAGCACGCTTTATTTTGCGCTGATCACTCATAACTAACTCCTCGGTCTAGTTTTAATCTTTCCAGACACAAAATCAGAAACAACTTTGACCAGCAGTTCTCGCTCAACTACTTTAATCCGCTCATGTAGCGAGTCTTCGGTATCCCCGGAAAATACCTCAACTTGGCGTTGAGTAATAATTTCGCCAGTATCTATACCGCTATCTATAAAGTGAATAGTGCTTCCAGTAATGCTCGCTTTTGCTGCCAAAGCATCCCGAACGGCATGAGCCCCAGGAAAATTAGGCAATAGTGCTGGATGTGTATTAATTATTCGACCCTCATATTTAGTCAAAACTGCTTGGCCGATTAAACGCATAAAACCTGCAGAAATAATTAAATCCGATTCATAATTGTCAAGAGTTTTAAGTAAATCTAAATCCCAACTAGTTTTATCAGAATTGGTGGCAGTAACTTGCGCTGGAATTTTTGCGGCAGCCGCTCGCTCAAGAGCGGGGCAATCTCGATCACAAATTAAGCCAACTATTTTTGCGTTGTGGATGTTTTGGTTATCAATTAACGCTTGGAAAAGCGATCCTGTACCTGAGGCAAGTACGGTAATGCGGAATCCAGACACTTACTAAGTCTACAAAGATAGCGAAATACTTGATCGCTGAGGCGTTATTTTGAATTAGCTAACCGGCTGAGTTTGTTTTGTTGACGGTTTGAACTTAAGTGCGAAATAGTCAGCACAAGTCTAGGCATAACTAAAGTTAATAAAGCTGCACTACCAACAGCTAAATATATCCAAGCTGCGGCTGTTACTGGATTTGGACCAATGAATATCAAATAATCGGTGCCGAGGGATCCACTTGAAAAGAATGTGATTAAAAAAGTGAAAATTGCCAAGACTGTAGTGGCAAGTAATATTCGGATAACTTCAGAAATACGTACTATTCCCGCCAGAGCATCAGCATAATTTTCGCCTTGAGCTTTCCAATGTTCACGTGGAATCAAGAAATAAATCAAGACTCCAATCAGGATTGGAATTGTAATTAACAACTTTGTCCAAATTGAAACTGAACTTGGCAAAATCGATAAAAGTGGAATAGCTGGTAACGCGCCAGGCGATGCCAAGGTAAGTGAGATAACTGAAGTACCACCTAAGTGAATTCCAGCACCTAGCAGATATGAAAAAGTCCAACTTATTAATGTTGGTAAATATCCAATGCAAAGCAAAATTAGAAATATTTGATCAAGTGCATTTGGTGCCATCAACCCAGCTACAGCTTTTAATTCGTTAAAGCGCATAACAAGTGCAGCTGTTGTAACTACCGAACTAACAAAAAAGAAAACTGCAAACGTAATTAGACCTGGTTTTAAAATAATTGCAAATTCTCGTGGAAGTTTTTCGGAAAAACTGTGTGCAGCAGGTGCAAATTTAAATAACACCACAATAGAAACAAGTGCTGCCAAAATTGTCGTTCGAATAAAAGCCTGGACAAAAGAGGTGCGCAGATCCTCAGTTGAACTCAATAGCGAAATAACCAAACTAAAAAATCCATAAGTTAATGAAAAATATGTAGCTATCGAGAAGAATTTTCTGCCATCACTTGGTTGGGCACTTTTTAATGCCCAGTGTAAAGATTTCCAAAGGGCAATGATTGGAATAATTAAGAAACCCCAAGGCAGAATGCCAATCGCAATCCCGCTTATTTCAATTGGGACTAACTGCGCTCCTTGCCAAGCAATTGCTGCAGCTCGAACAACTTGAATAGTGGACTCGGTACCATGGGCTGCTAAAAGCCAAATCAAAATTACTAAAACAAATGAAATCATTAAGCCAATAATTGCGGCAGCACTGCCCGCAATTAAACTCGCTAATCCGAATGGATATTTATTTATATGTGATTCGAATTCAGGTTTACGCCATTGCAGGTCTTCATCAACAAAGTTCCTGCGTTTTGGATTAGACACAAGAAAATGGTGTCAGGGTATTACCTTTATATATAGAAACGACACCCACCAGAACGACCGTTCTTAGTGGATGTCGCTTATTTCAAACTATTTACTGATTAATTCGCGTACTAAGCGCGCTGTTTCGCTCGGTGTCTTTCCAACCCGAACACCAACGGCTTCAAGCGCTTCTTGTTTGGCAGCAGCTGTGCCACTTGAACCTGAGACAATTGCACCTGCGTGACCCATAGTTTTACCTTCAGGTGCAGTGAAACCAGCAACATAACCAACGACTGGCTTAGTCACATTATCTTTAATGTATGCAGCAGCTCGTTCTTCTGCATCACCGCCAATTTCACCAATCATCACAATTACGTCTGTGTCAGGATCGGCTTGGAATGCCGCTAAGCAGTCAATATGTGTGGTGCCAATAATTGGATCGCCACCAATACCAACGCAGGTCGAAAACCCGAGATCTCTTAACTCGAACATCATTTGATAAGTAAGTGTTCCAGATTTGGAAACTAAACCAATTCGGCCTTTTTTAGTTATGTCGCCAGGAATAATTCCAGCATTCGATTGCTCTGGACTATTTAAGCCTGGACAGTTTGGTCCAACTATGCGAGTGGTGCCTTTGTTTTCGGAGTATTGAAAAAATGCCGCAGTATCGTGTACTGGAATTCCTTCAGTGATCACAACACATAGTGGAATCGCAGCGTCAATAGCTTCGATGACAGCAGCTTTAGCAAATTTAGGTGGCACAAAAACTACAGAAACATTCGCGCCAGTTGCTGCCATTGCTTCGCCTACTGAATTAAATACCGGGATGCCGTCAACCTCTTGACCGCCTTTACCTGGAGTTACACCGGCTACAACTTTTGTACCAGATGCAATCATGCGCCGAGTATGTTTTGTGCCTTCTGAGCCAGTCATACCTTGCACTAAAATTTTGCTGTTCTTATCTAAGAAAATTGCCATATCGTTTCCTACTTACCTGAAGCTAGTTGGGCGACTCGGCGAGCTGCATCGTCCATAGTCTCGACCCGTTCAATTACTGAAATTCCAGATTCATCAAGAATCCGTCGACCTTCAGCTGCGTTATTTCCATCAATTCGACAGACAATTGGTTTTGTCACAGGTTCACCGCGTTCGCCCAGCATGGCAATTGCTTGCACAATTCCATTCGCGACCGCGTCACAGGCTGTGATTCCACCAAAGACATTTACAAAAACTGCTTTTACTTCTGGATCACCCAACACAATATCCAGACCGTTGGCCATTACTTGTGCGCTGGCACCGCCACCGATATCCAAGAAGTTAGCTGGTTTAACGCCACCAAATTCTTCGCCCGCGTAGGCAACAACATCAAGTGTGGACATTACCAGCCCCGCACCATTACCAATAATTCCAACTTCACCTTGAAGTTTTACGTAATTCAGATCAAATTCTTTAGCGCGTAACTCAATTGGATCAGTTGTCGAGTTATCGATTAATTCAAGATGTGTTGGATGGCGGAATTGTGCATTGTCATCTAAAGTAACTTTTCCGTCTAGCGCAAGTACTTTTCCTTCAGGAGTTTTTGCAAGTGGATTTACTTCGACAAGTGTTGCATCTTCTTTAATCAACACATCCCATAGTTGTTGCAAAATTGGAATTACTTGATCATGAAGTTCAGCTGGAAACTTCGCTGCAGTTGCAATTTCGGCTGCTGTTGCTT
>CAJBBC010000030.1 GCA_903951185.1 uncultured Actinomycetes bacterium | reverse complement strand
TTCGGTGTATTGGCGAACCATAATAACTTGAGCAACCACACTAAAAACTAAACCAAATGAATCAGGCCAAGTTGCTGCAGCACCAACTGAAGCTAAAGCTGGGGCAATAATCAACCAACTAGCAACTGCAATCAGACCGATTACGATCCGTTGTTTTGTTGTGGCTGTTTTCGGTTGCGCACCTTTCGGGCCCCAACCAAACCAACCCCAAATTGCAGCGGCAATAAATACAAACTGCAAGGCAGCGCTTGCGTAAAGCTCCCACTCGTAAAAGAGCCAAGAATATAAAGCACTACTTAACGCCCACCAAGGCCAAGTTGATTTATTGCCAGTTGTACCTAGCCAAACGCCGATTAACCCAGTTACAACCGCAATTAATTCCAAAATTGAGATTTCGTACTGCAAAACGGAAAAAGCAGTTTGTAAAAAGAGATCTGAAATATTTGAAATAGTGAATGTATTCATTAGTGCTCCTCAAGTCGGCATTACCCGACTGGTTAGACGGTCGGTAGCGGATTGCTACCCTCTCAGCCCACCCTCGTGAGCTCCCGTGTTCTTAATTTGAGTGTAGACCATTCAAATTAGTGTGCCCGCAATAGGATTCGAACCTACGACCTTCTGCTCCGGAGGCAGACGCTCTATCCCCTGAGCTATGCGGGCTAATCTGGAAATTAAGACTTAGTAAGGCGACTTTACCAGTCACTCGAAATATACTTATCAGTTGTGAGCCCACGCAGAAATCTGAAGCAAATCTCAAAGCGAGAGCGTAATTTTTGGGCGCTTGTTGCACTGAGTTTGATTTTGGCAGTCGTAACTTGGCAACATGGCTCACAAAGGTCTGACTCGCTCATTGCCGATCCAGCAAATCCGGATGTGGTTATTTCGGCTCAACCTACGCCGGAATATGACTGCGCAATTAACAATCCATTCAATGATGTAGCAATTACAACTTGGACGACAACACATACGCCAGGATCTTATAACGCAACAGCAATTGACTTAGTAAATAACTGCACTTACTCGCTAGGCAATCCAGATGGCAGATACCCGATGGCCTCAACTGGAAAAGTCATGATTGCAACTGGAGTACTAGAAATGGTTGCTAATGGAATTTTGGATTACAGTTCAATTCAATCTGATCTAACCGCAATGATTACCCAGTCCGATAATTCAGCGGCCGATCGACTTTATGCAATTATGGGAAAAGCTGCACCAATGCAAGATCTAGAAGTCCGGTACGGCTTAACTCAAACCACAACTGATCGAGGTTGGGGTACAACACTTACTAGTTCTGCCGATCAAGCAAAATTACTAAATCAGGTAATTGGAAAACAAGAAAGCCCACTACCAGAAGCGCAACGCGAAGTTTTACGAACTTTAATGAAGTCTGTTGTTCCAGAGCAAGCTTGGGGAGCTGGCACAAATATTCCAGCTGGCTGGTCGGCGGCAGTAAAAAATGGTTGGTATCAATCAGTACCCGGCGATATTCCACCAGTAGGACTTTGGCGCATTAATACTGTTGGACTAGTTTCGGATGCAGTGAACACACCGCGCTGGATACTTACGGCTTATTCCAATGAATGGCCAAGTCAATCTGCCGGAATATCAGCTTGGAATGATTTATCTGCTTTACTTTCTGGTGCTTTAGGAAAGTAGCTATTTAGCGACTGGATATTCTTCAAGCGCGGGACATTGTGTACCTGGCGCTACTAGCGGCTCAAAATGCCACCATTCATTTTCATATCTGCGACATAACCCAAATCGATATCCGTTAGCTTCCAACCAAACTGCACCCTCTTTTTTGCCAGCACCGTAATTGATATCGACGGCAAGACCCCACGGGTGCATAGAAAATTCTGGCGGCAAAACCCATTTACTTGCTTCTGCTTCAGATCCATTTTTTATTACCGCATTATCAAAAAGTTTTTGTTGGTATTCCAGGGCACGCCAACCACTTGTGATATTTAGTGTGTGTCCGGATTTCTTCGCGACTACTTGGGCAAGTTTGATGCGGTTAGTCAAAATAGCATTCATTTGCTTAGGTCTAATATTTCCAGGTGTAAGTGGTCCAATTCCGATCGTAAATTCGCTGGGTAAACAGATACCTTTATGAATTGAACGCTGCGCGCCAGTGGCTCTGTTTGCGCAAATATTTATATTCGTAACAGATGCTTGAGCTGAGTGCGGAACTGCAAATAACATGCTCAGCGCAAGTAAGTTGCTGACCACAATAGCCAGAATATATTTTGTTATTTTCTGATTTCGCAATTTCACAAATCTCCCGCTCACCTGAGCATAGGAGAAGTTGGAGTTTTCTGGTAGTCGCTGCGGGTTGAAAGCATATGTTCTAATGCATTTATTCGAAGACAGTCATTTGAATGCATAGAATTATGGACATGATTACTGGCGCAAACTTAGCTGAATTCATTTACGCCAGTGTTGCCATCATGTTGGCGCCCGGCCCAAGTGTGATGTTCACGATAGCCCGCGCTGTTGCTTGGGGCAGGGGTACCGCAATTCTTACCGTATTAGGCAACTCAATGGGCATGCTTATCCTTTCGCTAGTAATTGCGGTTGGGCTTGGACCGCTATTGCAGCGCTCTGAGTTATTGCTTATTTTTGTTCAAGTACTTGGTGGTTTGTACCTTATTTATTTGGGTATCGATGCACTTAAACATCGTCGCTTACATGCCGCAGATATGGTTGCAATTAATGAACTAAAGCCAGCTAAGCCCCAAGTCGTTAAACAAGGCTTTATGGTCGGCGTACTTAATCCAAAAGCATTAGTTTTTTTCAGCGCAATATTCCCACAGTTTGTTGATGCATCAGTAGGTTCAATCACAATTCAAATGATCTGGTTTGGCGTTATTTTTGCTGCACTGGCATTTTTACTGGATGGCATGTGGGCTGTAGTAGTTGGTGGTAGCCGAGATTGGTTCGCTAATTCGCAAAGTCGTCTTGTTGCCCTTCGTACTATGGGCGGTGTAGTTATGTTATTACTTGGTGTACTTGTTATTGTCCCGCTAGTAGGGGCGCAATTTAGTTAGTATTTATGGCCGCGAAGGTGAAAACTTTAGAGTTTCGCGCGATGTACTACGACCCGCAATTTGATCAGCCACTAAAACCGCGGTACCCATTGCCATCATGGTGCCAAGCATGCCGTGCCCAGTTGCCATAATGACTCTTGGCGCGTTACTTAACGGACCAATGTACGGCAAACCATCTGGACTTGATGGACGTAATCCAGTCCACGGGTTTACATTCACAGTGCTATTTGGAATGTCAAGAACTTTACTGGCAGTATCTACAAGTTTTGAAACTGCTTTCATATCTACATTTCGATCTTTTGGTGAAGTCAGTGTGTAACCGGTGCTTAACCGTAAACCCCAATCCAAAGCGTTTCCAGCAATACGTTGTTCGGCTAGCAAGAAAGGTCGCATTGGTTGATTAGCCAGGCCTGGAATAGTTATTGAGTGACCTTTAGCCGGCATTATCGGCAAGTTTGCCCCAAGGGATTTAGCCAGCTCGCGTGACCAAACACCAGCAGCAATAACTAAATATTCACTAGTCCAAGAATCTTTATTTGTTGCAATTGAGACATCATTTCTTGTAGCTGCGACCCGTGCCACAGTTTCATCAGTACGAATTGTCACACCATTTTGAATACATAAGCGAGTTAAAATCTCAACAGTGGATTTTGGATCAATTCCAAAATCTGCATCAAATTCAACAACAGCTTTAGCAGTATCTTTCAAAATTGGTTCTTTAGTTCGAGCTTCGTTGATGTCAATTTCACGAACACCAATTCCGTATCGAGTCATTAACTCGACTTCATGATGCGCATGCTCTGCGGCTTTGTCACTAGAGAAGATGTACCAAAGAGCTTCTGGCGCTCGCTTTAAACCTTCATTCGCAATAAGTTTCTCAAAGCCAGCAATACTGTTATTAAGTAATTCAGTTAACGCAGGAACTGAATTATTCACATGTTCTTCTGTGCATGAGCGCATAAACTTCATTGTCCATGATGCCAGCAGTGGACCAGCTGTTGGTGAAAATCCAAATGCGCCTGTGCGTTTTAGTAATTGTTCAACACCCATTGAAACCATACCCGGCGCCGCAAATGGAATCACATGCGAAGGTGCAACCCAACCAGCATTTTGGTTAGAGGTTCCAAACCGTGGTTCGCCAGAATCAACTAAAGTTACTTTTGTTCCATCCAGTGCAATTTGGTATGCAGTGGCAAGCCCAATTACGCCGCCGCCGATTACAGTTACTGCCGGTTGATTCATAACTTAAGGTTAAACCTCTTTGCCAGAAATTTCATCGGCAGGTAGGTGCGTAGCTAAGTCTGAAATGAACTTCAATTAGATCAAGAAACGTCTAGTTAAAGTCGCTTGGGAAATCGGTTGACTTGTTATTGGCTGTCCATTGAAAGTTACGGTTTCGCCGGACGGGCTAACCTGAACTTCGCCTAAAACACCATGGCGAACCATGTGACTACTTCGAACAGTCCGAGTGTTTTTAACTGGAACACACTTGCGCCTACTCAACGTAAGCGCAGCTGAACTATTTGTGAATTGAACTCCTAAGTCAGCTGCAGTCACTCCATAAGCGCCAAATTGTGGACCAATAACAAGTGGCTGCGCATCATTTACAGTGGCGCCTGGATCACCCGAAACACCCCAAGCCGGTATTCCAAACTTGATCACCATATTTGGTTTTGAGGCAAAATCTGCATATTTCCAAAGCACTAAATCAGCCATTAGGCCAACTTGAACTGAACCAACTTCATGCGATAGCCCGTGCACTAATGCCGGGTTAGTCGTTATCTTTGCAATATGTCTAAGTACTCGCTCATTTGAAGTTGCCACTTGGCTTGCGGCAACAGAACCATCAAGCACTGCTTGGTCAGCAAACATACTTGCCATCGCAAAAGTTTTACGCCAAGTGTCATCTGCCCGGCCCATACCTAATGCATCTGAAGAAGTAACTGGGATAACACCTAAATCATGTAGTCGATTTTCAGCGGCCATAGTTGCATTTCGCACTCTTTGTTTTGCCAGGGCAACATCACTAGGTAGATCTGAATTCATTCCATGCGCTGAAATAATCATGGCCACATGTTCATCGGCTGCATTAATACCATAAGCCAATGTTGGATTTGTTGAGGAGGCAAGGATATTTTCTCGACCAGCAAGTCTTAATACATCAGGTGCATGTCCACCTCCACAGCCTTCAACATGGAATGCATGAACAGCTCGACCATCGATCGCACTTAAGGTTCCAATGACATCTTGCATTTCATTTAAACCATCAGTATGTAAAGCAACTGCAACATCATGTTGATCGGCAAAAGTTAAAGCTGTATCAATTGTGCGTGGATGTGCGCTTGTGTCCTCGTGAATCTTAAAACCACAAACACCGCCAGCCAGTGCTTCTTCAAGTGGCGAAGTAGTACTTGCTGAAGCTCGACCAAGTATTCCGACATTAAGTGGCCAAGCGCTAAACATTTCATGACCGTGCTTAAGTGCCCACTCCGAACTGACACCCACACCCCAAAATGGACCAAATTCTTGAGCGATTATCGTGGTGACGCCACTGGATAAAGCAGCGTCACAAACTCTTGGTGAAAGTGCGTGCACATGGGTATCGATGCCACCTGCGGTAACTATTAAGCCTTCTCCAGGTATTAGTACTGTGCCGGAGCCAACTACAACATCTATGTCATCCATAGTGTCTGGATTTCCAGCTCGACCAATGGCACTAATTCGACCATTTCGGATACCGATGGACGTTACTTTGATGCCTTGGATTGCATCGATAAGTAAAGCATTTGTAATTACTAAATCACAAGATTCTGCAGTGGTAACTGACTTAAGTCCCATTCCATCGCGAGCACTTTTACCAAAACCCATCTGCAATTCACTACCAAATTGTCGGTCGTCACCTTCAACTCGAATAACTAATTGGGTATCGCCCAGTCGAACAAAATCACCAACTCTGGCGCCATGGACCGAAATATCCTCTTGCGCAATTCTTAATTCTTCTGGGGTCATGAAGGTTCACCTGTTAAATAACCAAATTCAATAATTCGCTGCATTGCTTTTTCACGCATACCGGGTGCATCTAGCGCACCATCTACTATTCCAGCAAAACCAATAAGGATTCGATCACCTTGAATTGGAATTAACTCGACTTCAATTATTTGATTTGGTGGAAAATCAACGTGTGTGCCAGATGGAATATTTGCCCGCATCCCATACGCAAGTTCACGGTTAAATTTAAGTTTCGGGTTAATTTCCAAAAAATGCATATGTGAAGTTACTGAGATTGCAATATTTGATTCGTTTTTAACTCTAACTTTAGAAATCTTCGCAGTACTTGAACTTTGAAAATTCTCCAGTCGTATAACTTGGCCAGCATATTCGTCTTCAGAAATTTCAGATTGAGGAAAATTAATTACTACTAATCGTCGTCCGTCATCGAATACTGCTTCAATTGCAATTCCAGTTAGAAGCGGGGCAATACCTGGCATCAAATCCGAATGTTTAATTGAACTTTGGCCAGCTTCAATTGCCTGACTATGGGTTGCGCCCGCTCGCGCAGCTTCGACAACTGCATTGCTGATTAAGGCAATTGCTTCAGGTTTATTTAATTTCAATCCGCGAGTTAATCGAGTTTGTGCCAACTGCCCAGCTGTAAATAGCAATAAGCGATCTTGTTCACTCGGAGTTAAGTCCACATGACGATTCTGAACTATCTACAGACCAATTGGCCACCCAGCCTCGTACATATCTATATGCAGATAATTAGAAAGTCATTTCCTACGTACTTTAGTTTCTGATTTACCTTTAATTACTTGGTTTATCTCTCCAAAGCGGGAAATTACTATTCCAATTGGCAAAAGTGTAATTGGATACAATTGCGTTATGGCTGGTGCACTTTCAGGTTTAGTTGTTGCTGATTTCACTCGAGTTTTAGCCGGCCCGTACGCAACTATGCTCCTTGGCGATATGGGCGCAAAAGTTATTAAAGTTGAGCGACCAGAAACTGGCGATGATACTCGGCACTGGGTACCGCCACATGATTCAGCTGGTCGGGCAACTTACTTCGAGGCTGTTAACCGAAATAAGTCTTCAGTTGAAATTGATTTAACAACTTCAGCAGGATTAGCGCAGGCCGCTCAGTTGATCAAACAAGCTGATGTGGTTGTGCAGAATTTTCCACAGTCAATCGCCAAAAAACTTGGTCTTGATTACGATGCTGTGAAAGCGCACAACCCAAACGTGGTCTACTGCTCAATATCTGGCTTTGGTTCAAAAGCTGGAGCAGCAATTCCTGGCTACGACTTACTTGTCCAGGCCATGGGTGGACTAATGAGTATTACTGGCTCCAATGAAAACGAGCCTTCAAAAGTTGGTGTTGCACTTGTCGATGTAATAACGGGATTACACGCAACGATCGGAATACTTGCCGCATTAAATCACCGAAATGAAACAGGTGAAGGACAAGAAGTTGCCGTGAACTTACTTAGCTCTACTTTGTCCGCGCTAGTTAATCAAGCCAGTGGTTTTGTATCTGGTGGCGTAATCCCAAAGTCTCTTGGTAATGCACATCCGTCAATTAGTCCATATGAGGTTTACCCAACTGCTGATCGTCAAATAGTTCTGGCAGTTGGTAACGAGAATCAGTTTGGAAAACTTTGTGCTGAGTTAGGTTGTCCAGAATTAATTGATGATCCAAGATTTAATACCAACCCAAATCGAGTTGCTAATCGAACAGCGCTAAATGGGATTCTGATTGAGAAGTTAAGTAAACACGGCGCTGATCATTGGTGGAAAACACTAAATAACGCTGGTGTACCAAGTGGACCAATTAACGATATGGCTGAGGCGTTCGCACTTGCCCAAGCTATGGAGCTAGCACCGATCGTTGAGATTCAACAAAACGGTGAAGTGCGCAAACAAGTTGCCAATCCAATCACTTTCTCTAAAACTCCAGTTGAGTATCGAAGCGCTCCACCAGAAATTGGTGAACAGTTTTGAGCGGCACAGTTTCTTCGCAAGAGTCAGTGCTCGCTGCATTACGTGAGTTAATTGGCACTGGCCAACTAGGACCGGGTCAGCAAATTGTTCAAGAAACTTTGTCCGCAACGCTGGGGGTTAGTCGTGTGCCAATTCGCGAAGCACTCCGAGTCCTTGAAGGCGAAGGACAAGTCGTCCACTTTCCAAACCGCGGATATTTTGTAGCAGACTTATCGGTTGAAGATCTAAAAGAGGTTTATCGAATTCGCGCATTACTTGAGGATGAAGCTCTGCGAGCAGCAGTTCCATTGTTAACTGATGACGATCTTGATTACATTGAAAATATCTTGGAAAAAGTAGAGCAATCAACGAGTCAGAAATCTATTTCGGGTGTTACTGAGATGAATCGTCGATTTCATTTTGCAATATTTGAGGCTTGCAATATGCCTAGGCTAATTCGCATGATTCGTACTTTGTGGGATGCAACTGATGCCTATCGAGGGGTTTACTTCGCGTCGGCCAATAATTTGCAGCATATGAACACTGAACATCGCGAAATGATGGCTGCGTTGCGTGCTCGCGACATTGAAAAAACTGTTGAATTACAAAATTTACATCGCGAAAATTCGGTGAGCGCAGTAAGTCGAGTCATTCGGACAAGTTAGTCGGTAGGCCTGAGCTAATTACTGAGTTGTCTTCGACTATTAGTGTTTGATTAGGTAGGATTTTGACGTATGACACCGCAGGATCTCGCCGAGCACATCCGATTAGCGGTCACTAGCGCAGTAACTGCCAGCAAGTTAAATCTAGATCATGCTGATATTCCAACTGAAGTTGTCGTCGAGCGGCCAAAGAATCAAGATCATGGCGACTGGGCTACAAACGTTGCCTTGCAAATTTCAAAAAAAGTTGGCTTAAATCCGCGCGCAGTTGCCGAAATTTTGTTGCCACTTATCGCAGCTGCCCCGGGTATCGAAAGTTGTGAAATAGCGGGTCCTGGTTTCATCAATATTAAATTGTCAGCGGCTAGCCAAGGTGAATTAGTCCGCCAGATTGTCCAGCAAGGTAATGGTTTTGGCCGCGGAACTTCGCTAGCCGGGAAAAAAGTAAATGTTGAATTCATTTCCGCCAATCCAACCGGCCCATTACATCTAGGTCATACCCGTTGGGCGGCAGTAGGCGATGCGATTGCTCGAGTGCTTGAAGCAGTTGGAGCCGAATCAACTCGAGAGTTTTACATTAATGACCGCGGCGTGCAGATGGAAAAATTCGGCGAATCTGTTAAAGCGTTGGCCTTAGGCGAAAAAGTACCTGAAGATGGATATCACGGTGCTTATATTGGTGATTTAGCGAATGAAATTTTGGCTAACCAACCAGATATTAAAAATTTAGCTGAGCCACAACGCAGTGAGGCATTTCGTGAAGCCGCTTATGAACTTCAATTAAAAGATCAAAAGCGAGTATTGGCATTATTTAATACCCACTTTGATGTTTGGTATAGCGAGCGCACACTTCATTCAAGTGGCGCAGTTGAGCGAGCATTTACAAAATTACGCGAGCAAGGACATATTTTCGAACTAGACGGCGCAACCTGGTTACGGACGACAACATTTAATGATGATAAAGATCGGGTACTTGTTAAAGCAGATGGTGAATTAACTTACTTTGCTTCAGACACTGCATATTATGTTGATAAACGTTCGCGTGGGTTTGATATTTGTATTTACTTATTGGGCGCCGATCACCACGGTTATGTAAATCGACTTAAGGCAATTAGCGCCTGCGCTGGCGATAATCCAAATGAAAACATCGAATTGCCAATCGGGCAGATGGTCAAGATGATGAAGAATGGCGAAGAAGTTCGACTTTCGAAACGGGCCGGAAATATTATTACGCTCGAGGATCTTGTTGATGAAGTTGGCGTTGATGCAGCTCGCTATACCTTAATTCGTTACCCAGTTGATTCTCCTCTAGTTCTAGATTTGGATTTATTAGTTTCACGTACAAATGACAATCCGGTTTATTACGTGCAGTACGCGCATGCACGAATTGCTTCAGTTATTCGCAACGCAGTTGAATTAAAACTGTTACCAGAAACTAATTGGAACCCAGATACTTTTCAGCCTGGCTTACTAACGGACGAACGTGAAGGGCAATTACTGGGGCTACTTGCAGATTATCCAAGAGTGGTTGCTTCAGCTGCCGAACTTCGAGAGCCACATCGGATCGCCAGGTTCTTAGAGGAAGTAGCCACTGGGTATCACCAGTTTTATGCAGCTTGCCGAGTATTACCGCAAGGCGATGATTCGGTAACAGATTTAAATATTGCTCGACTCTGGTTATGTGCCGCCGCCCGACAAACAATTTTTAACGGCTTAAGTCTGCTTGGTGTTTCGGCACCAGAACGAATGTAACGATGGTCGATTCAATTGAATTAGATCCGAAAATTTGGCCGGATACTGCAGATCGAAATTCCAGAGGTGAAATTACAATTGGGGGATTAAGCGTAACTTCACTCGTTGAAGAATATGGTTCACCATTATTTATATTTGATGAAGCACATATTCGTGAGCGCGCTCGTCAGTATTTATCTGCTTACAACACAGCAGATGTGCCGACTGATATTTACTATGCAGGTAAAGCTTTCCTATCCACAACTGTTGCAAAGTGGTTAGTCGAAGAGGGTTTGCGAATTGATGTCTGCACCGGTGGTGAACTAGAAGTTGCTCTTCGAGCTGGCGTTAAACCGGAAAGTATCTTGTTTCATGGCAATAACAAAAGTGTGCCTGAATTAGAAAAAGCTGTTGAAGTAGGCGTTGGTCGAATAGTCGTTGATAGCTTGGTTGAAATATCTAGATTGAGTCAGATTGCTGCAGTAAAGGGAGTAACTCAACAAGTTCTAGTTCGAGTAACTCTTGGCGTTGAAGCGCATACACACGAGGCCATTTCGACTGCACATGAAGATCAAAAGTTCGGCTTATCGATAGCTTCAGGCGCAGCCCTCGACGCAATTGAGCTAGTGCTAAGTCAGCCATCTCTTTCGCTACTTGGTTTACATTCACATATTGGTTCACAGATTTTTGATGCTTCTGGTTTTGAAATTGCGGCACATCGTATTGTTGAACTGGCTGACACAGTGCGAAAGAAATTTGATTTCACAGTTACTGAATTAAATGTTGGTGGCGGAATGGGTATCGCATACATTCCTGAAGATGACCCAATTCAAGTCGGACATATGGCCAAAGCTATCCATGAAATTATCTCGACTGAATGCGCCCGAGTGCACTTCCCATTACCAAAACTTGCAGTTGAGCCAGGTCGGGCGATAGTTGGTGGCGCAGCAATTACTGTTTATGAAATTGGCACAGTGAAACCAGTTTTGGTAACTGACGAATTAGTGCGCCACTACATCAGTGTTGATGGTGGCATGAGCGACAACATCCGGACCGCTTTATATGACGCCCAGTACACAGTTGCCTTGGCATCTCGCCAAACTGCAGCGCTGGCAGTTACATCTCGCGTAGTTGGCAAACATTGTGAGAGCGGTGACATTGTGGTTCGAGACACTTTGTTACCAGCCGATTTAGCACCAGGGGATCTGCTTGCTGTTGCTGGCACTGGAGCTTATTGCCGACCAATGTCCAGTAACTACAATTTCTTGCCAAGACCGGCGGTAGTTTCGGTAAAAGACGGCAAATCTCAAGTTTTACTGCGTCGAGAAACTATGGATGATTTACTCGCACTAGATCCTGGCATTAAGTAACTTTCTATTTTTGGTTGAATTGTTGAGTTCTGCCAGACTTAAACCTTGAGCCCTAATTAATTCGTGTAAGTGTTAGACCGTACAAGATATCAAATTTGTACGGCTAGAAATTATTTGATTAATTAGAACTGAATTTAGGAGACGCTATGGTTTCGCCGCTTTCTGTTGTACTGCTTGGTGGCGGAACAGTTGGCGCTTCGGTTGCAAAACTTCTTGTTGAACAGGCTCAGGATCTTTCTGCACGAATCGGCCGACCAATAGTTCTTAATGGTGTGGCCGTACAAGATATTAAAAAGTCTCGCGATGGTGTTGATCCGAAATTACTTACAACTGATGCCACAAAATTGGCCCAATCAGGCGCAGACATTGTGGTCGAAGTTATTGGTGGAATAGAACCAGCTAAAACTCTTATTGAAATGGCAATCACACACGGATCATCCATAGTCACCGCGAATAAAGCTTTACTAGCTGAACATGGTGCACATTTACATAAGCTTGCTGAAGAAAAAGGTGTTGACCTTTATTACGAAGCAGCAGTGGCTGGTGCAATTCCATTACTTCGACCACTTCGTGAATCACTTGCTGGTGACAAAGTTATGCGCTTACTTGGCATAGTGAATGGAACGACTAATTTTATTTTGAGCAAGATGTACTCTGATGGCGCTAACTACGCAGATGTTTTAGCAGAAGCACAAGCGCTTGGTTATGCCGAAGCCGATCCCACTGCAGATGTAGAAGGTTTTGATTCTGCGGCCAAAGCGGCAATTCTTGCTGGCCTAGCTTTTCATACCAATGTAACTTCAGCGGATGTTTATCGTGAAGGTATTTCAAAAGTAACCGCCGCTGATATCGCAGCTGCAAAATCTTTGGGTTATGTAATTAAGTTGTTAGCTATTGCGGAAATAACTCCAGATGATTTGGGGATTATTGTTCGAGTACATCCGGCCATGGTTCCACAAAGTCATCCGTTAGCAAGTGTGCGTGATGCATTTAATGCTGTATTCGTTGAAGCCCAAGCAGCTGGTCAAATGATGTTTTACGGACGCGGTGCCGGTGGAGTTCCAACGGCATCTTCAGTACTTGGCGATATTGTGGCGGCTGCCCGTAATCGCGTTGCTGGCAGTCTTGGTCCAGCACAAAGTACTTATGCCGATTTGAAAATACGCGGAATCGGTGAGGCGGTAACTGCGTATTACTTAAATCTTCGAGTGGCTGACGAATCCGGTGTACTTGCTGCAATATCCAGTGCATTTGCAAAACATGATGTTTCAATACAGGCGGTTCGTCAGGACGGTGTTGGTGATGATGCTGGTTTGATTATTCGAACTCACAAAGCAACTGATGCAAAACTTCAAGCCACCGTTGAAACATTAAGTAAAATGCCTGAAGTTAGAGATGTTATTGGTGTCATGCGCGTTGAAGGTGGCGCAGTTTAATATGGCACATCAATGGCGTGGAATTATTGGTGAATATCGCGATCGCTTACCAATTTCACCATCAGATGTTGTGATTACTCTTGGCGAAGGTGGCACTCCACTTATTTATGCATGTGAAATTTCAGATCGCGTTGGCGCAAAAGTTTATTTAAAAGTAGAAGGAATGAATCCAACCGGTTCATTTAAAGATCGCGGTATGACCCTTGCAATAACGCACGCCGTTGCCGGTGGTGCGAAAGCGGTTATTTGTGCATCAACTGGAAATACGAGTGCGTCAGCTGCGGCTTACGCAGCCAAAGCTGGAATAACTAGTGCAGTTTTAATTCCACAAGGAAAAATTGCGATGGGTAAACTTGCCCAAGCTGTAGCGCATGGCGCAAAAATACTTCAAGTCGACGGAAACTTTGATGACTGTTTAACCGTTGCACGCGAACTTGCCGAAAATTACCCAATAGCTTTAGTTAATTCTGTAAATCCAGTTCGCTTACAAGGACAAAAGACAGCGGCATTTGAAATCGTGGATGAACTTGGCGATGCGCCCGATATACATTGTTTACCGGTTGGAAATGCTGGAAACATTAGTGCTTACTGGCTAGGTTTCACTGAGTACTTCAAAGACGGATTAGCCACCCATCGTCCGGCGATGTGGGGATTTCAAGCAGCAGGCGCAGCTCCTTTTGTGGCTGGACATCCAATTGATCACCCAGAAACTATTGCAACGGCAATTCGGATTGGGAAGCCGGCTTCTTGGGATTTGGCTATCGGTGCTCGTGATGAATCAGGTGGCTTAATTGACAGTGTGACTGATGAAGAAATTTTGGCTGCGCATTCACTCTTAAGTAGTCGTGAAGGTATTTTCGTTGAGCCAGCAAGTGCTGCAAGTGTTGCTGGCTTAATTAATAAAGCTGGTCGCGGTGAAATCCCGGCAAATGCAGTCATTACTTGCACAGTTACCGGTAATGGATTGAAAGATACCCAATGGGCGCTAAAAGATGCCCAAGATCCAACTGTGGTTCCAGTTGATGCACATGCAGCAGCAGTTACTTTAGGCCTGGCTCAATGAGTAAAAAAGTTACTGTAAGTGTTCCTGCATCAAGTGCAAATCTCGGACCTGGCTATGACTCCTTAGCCCTAGCTTTGGACCTTCGTGATGTAATCACCGCGCAACTAACTGGCGATAACCAAGTTGAAGTCTCGGTTACTGGGATTGGCTCAGAAAATTTACCCAAAGATGAAAGCCATTTGATTGCCCAAACAATTATTCAAACGGCGAAGCAACTTGGAGTTGAAATTGGTGGGTTTAAATTAACTTGCGCTAACGCAATTCCGCAGGGACGCGGTCTTGGCTCATCTGCTGCCGCAATTGTTGCTGGCTTAATTTTGACTCGAGAGTTAACTGGACTTGAAATAGGTGACGATTACATCTTGCAAGAAGCCACAAACATTGAAGGGCACCCAGATAACGTTTCGGCTTGTTTGATGGGTGGTTTGACTATTTCTTGGGAAACATCAGAAGGTCAAGCAAATACTCGAGCAATGAATGTGAATCCTGCCATTGTGCCAATAGTTGGGATCCCAGATGCCGAGCTATCAACAGAAAAAGCCCGCGAATTAATACCAACTCAAATTGCGCACGTAGATGCTGTATTTAACTCAGCACGGACTGCTCTATTAGTTGCCGCTTTGGTGGCTGATCCAAGTTCCTTACTTGATGCAACGGCAGATCGTTTACATCAGCAATACCGTCGCTCGGCTTACCCAGAGTCAATGAAGTTAGTAGATTTACTTCGTGAAAAAGGTATCGCTGCTTGTATAAGTGGAGCTGGTCCGAGTGTGCTTGCTTTGGCAACTGCAGAGAATGCCAATTTAGCTCTTGGCCTGATATCCGTAGCCGGCTTTACTGGGACAGCGTTAGCCATTGCCAATGAGGGTGCATTTGTCCCCGTTAACTAACGGAAAAACACCTCGAATTTCACGGTCGGCACTTTAATCTGGTATTGTTTTCACATCGGCCAGTGAATTCTTCGCCCGCTGAAATCCCACTAAAAATCGCGAAACTTTCGTGTGTAGTGCTGGATAACGAAATCCAACTATTAAATAGATAAAAGGACACATAAGTGACCGACACAGTCGCCCAAGATAAAGGGTTGAATAGCAAGCTGCTTCCTGAACTTCGCACAATGGCTGCCGATTTAGGTATTGATGGTGCCGCAGGAATGCGCAAAGCAGAACTACTAAAAGAAATTACTGCAAAGCAAGGTGGCCGAGGAAATCGCTCCGCATCTCGCACAGCTGGCAGTGCAAAGAGTGAATCAAGTCAAGATTCAGATGAAACTTCAACTGACGAGAACAGTGATCGCAATGATCGCGGCAACCGTGGCGAGCGCAGTGACCGTGGCGAGCGCAGTGACCGTGGCGATCGCAATGATCGCAATGATCGCAATGATCGCGGTAATCGCAATGACCGCGAAGACCGCGGTAACCGACGTGGTCGTGATCGCGACCGCGGTAACCGACGTGACCGTGGTAACCGTGGTGATGGCGGCTATGACTTAGAAATTAACGAAGATGATGTGCTACTTCCGGTAGGTGGCATAGTCGACATCTTGGATAACTACGCATTTGTTCGGACAACTGGTTACTTACCAGGACCAAACGATGTCTATGTTTCGATGGGACTTGTTAAGCGTTTTGGCCTTCGTAAAGGTGACGCTGTTACTGGTCAAGTAAAACAACCTCGTGAAGGTGACCGTCCGCAGAAATTTAACCCACTTGTAAAAATTGATTCGGTAAATGGCTTAGACCCAGATGAAGTAAAGAACCGTGTTGACTTTAGTAAGTTAACTCCGCTTTACCCACAAGATCGACTACGCCTTGAAACCACTTCAAATAATTTAGTTACTCGCGTAATTGACCTGGTAGCCCCAATTGGTAAAGGCCAACGTGGACTAATTGTTTCGCCACCTAAAGCTGGTAAAACTATGATCCTTCAGAATATTGCCAATGCAATTGTTGAAAACAATCCTGAAGTTCACTTAATGGTAGTTCTTGTTGATGAACGCCCTGAAGAAGTTACCGACATGCAACGCTCAGTGAAGGGTGAAGTTATTGCTTCAACTTTCGACCGTCCAGCCGAGGATCACACAACTATCGCCGAACTTGCAATTGAACGTGCTAAGCGATTAGTTGAGATGGGTCATGACGTTGTAATTCTTCTTGACTCCATGACTCGTCTAGGTCGCGCATATAACTTGTCCGCTCCGGCCTCTGGTCGAATTCTTTCTGGTGGTGTGGATTCAGCCGCACTTTATCCACCAAAAAAATTCTTCGGTGCAGCTCGCAATATCGAAGAAGGTGGCTCATTAACTATTCTGGCTACTGCGCTTGTTGAAACCGGCTCTCGAATGGACGAAGTTATTTTCGAAGAATTCAAGGGAACTGGAAATATGGAACTTAAGCTAGACCGTCGTCTTGCTGATCGTCGTGTATTCCCAGCTGTAGATATTGAATCTTCGGGTACACGTCGTGAAGAAATTCTGCTTGCGCCAGACGAACTAAAAGTTATTTGGAAGCTACGTCGAGTACTACATGCACTCGATCAACAAGCAGGTATCGAATTACTACTTAATAAATTAAAAGAAACTAAGAGTAACTTCGAATTCCTATCCCAAGTTCAAAAAACAACGCCAGAAGCACCAAATGGCATGGGTTCGGACGATATGGATAACGTCGACTAAGCACAACTTAAAGTCGTAAAAAGCATAAAACTGGCGAGGATCACAAGATCCCCGCCAGTTTTATTTTGAAAGAT